>SFJG01000105.1 GCA_004555955.1 Bacteroidales bacterium
TAGTGTGGCAGCCATTCAAAGCACGGTGTCGCAAGGCGATTCCGCAGTCCTCCAAGAACGAGTGAGGCTATTGGAAAAATTACTTGATGAGAAAGAAAGATTAATTAAAGTCTTGATGGATCGTTGAGCCATAAAGGGAAAAATTGAAAAGTGAAAAAAAGTTCGGATGGAGGAAAATTTTTTGCTCGGCGCTTTGCTATGTTGTTGGAAAGTAGTACCTTTGCACCCGAATAACGAAAAATTTAAACTAAACATTTGTATGGCAACAAAAATCAGATTACAACGTCATGGCCGTAAAGGCTACGCGTTCTATCCAATTGTTATCGCAGATAGCAGGGCACCACGTGATGGTAAATTTATTGAAAGGATAGGTTCTTATAATCCGAACACTAATCCTGCTACAATAAGTTTAAATTTCGAGAGAGCCTTACATTGGATTATGGTAGGTGCACAACCGACCGACACAGTTCGTCGTCTTCTTTCTAACGAGGGTGTGATGCTTATGAAGCACTTGCTCGGTGGTGTAAAGAAGGGTGCGTTTACCCAAGAAGAGGCAGAACGCCGTTTCCAAGCATGGAAGCAGGCTAAAGACGCTGCCGCAGCTGCTGCTGTAGCTAAATTGGCTACCAACAAGAAAGAAGCTGCTGCAAAGCGCCTTGAAGAAGAAAAAGCAAAGAATGCAGCTAAGGCTGAATTGGTTGCTAAGAAGAAAGCTGAAATTGCAGCCGCTGAGGCAGCAAAGGCAGCTGAAGCAGCCGCTGCTGAGGCTCCCGCTGAAGAAGCTACTGAAGCCGCTGCTGAATAAGTTTTTCTTTGACAAAAAACAAGGAGGTGTGTCACGTTTGTTGATGCACCTCTTTTTTGTGCGCATACAATAACGTGGCGGCAGATTTGTCGGGTAGGCGTGAACAATCGGCTTGACGTGCTACAAAAAAATCTCACAAATGTCTTCGTGAGATTTTTTCGCTGTAGCCTAACGGCTTGTTTATGATTTATTTTTTGAGGCTCTTAGCGAGCTTTGTTGAATCGTTCAATTCCTGCTTTTACGTCGGGATGGCTCATGAAGAGGTTCCAAAGCAGTTGTGTGCGCGAGTTCTCAATCATCACGGTGATAGGACCTTGGTTGAGCCCCATGAAAATCGGAGATACCCAGTTTTGCGATAGGTTGAAGGCGTCGTGGAAGCCGTATTCTCCCCAGAGGAATTTGCCATAGTTGCGGTAGTAGTTCTTTAGGGCGGCAAGCGAAGCCTCGGGCGCGTAGGGCATAGAAGCGAGCGCACCTGTAGGAGCGATTGTGCCGTTGTCGTGAGCGGGCACCGGTTCGCGCGCGTCATAGCCCCACGCATAGTCGCTGGCGGTCAAACCCCAGCAGTCGGGACCGTAGCCTTGGAATTCGCCTTGGTTCTCCATGCAGTAACGTAGGTTGATGCGCGTAATGTTGCAGTTGTTGTCGAAGTAGTTCGTGTAGCGGTCGGTCACCTTATGCGGGTCGAGTCCGAGGAATGAATAGTGGGTAAAGAATAGCGGACCGCCGTTCGACACGCCTACGTCGAGCTTGATGCCGTAGAATGTCGTGCCGTTGCTGTAGAGTCGGCCGTAAGGCGAGTTGCCCCAGCCGCGGTAGTCTTGTGCCATTTTTTCTTGGCTTGCCCAGCCGGTGTAGTACATTTCGGGCTCAATGGCGTGTGTCGGTGAGAAAATCGACATCATGTAGGTAATCATTGTCTCGTTCCAGCCTATGAGCGGATGGCTGATGACCCACTCTTGGTCGGGCGACCAGTGCCAGTAGAGATATTTCGAATCTTTGGTTTTTTTATACCAGTTCCATTCAGCCTCGCGCCAGAGTTTGTTTATGCGGCTGCGGATAAGTTTCTCGTCTTTCGTGTCGCGGTTGAAGTATTGATGAGCGGTGAGGAGCGCTTCGAAGATAAAAGATGTTTCGACCAAGTCGCCGCCGTTGTCGGTATTTCCGAAGAATGGCACCACTTTGCCGGTAGTTCCGTCGATAAAGTGGGAGAATACGCCGTGGAAGCGGTCGGCTTTTGAGAGGAATTCGGTGATGCGGAGGAATCGGTCGACGCCTTGTTCGCGAGTGATAAAACCGCGCTCGATACCAACCAGAGTGGCGAAGATACCGAAGCCGGAAGCGCCGGTGGCAATCATATCGCTACGGCCGGGGATATTCTCGCGAGCGAGTCCGCTGTTTGGCTCACAGCCTTCCCAGTAGTAGCGGAAGTTGGCTTCTTGCACCATGTCGAGCAGTTCGTCGTCGGTCATCGGTCGTGTTTGAGCCGAAGCGACCTCGCTAAGCGGCGATTCCGCAAATGAGTAGTCGACGGCGCACACTTTATATTGAGCCTTTGCGCCCACGATGCCTACATAGTCGGCGTAGCGGTCAATCCACGGCTTTGCGATGCCGATGGGCTGGAACGTACCGCCATTGAGTGAGCGATAGATTTTGTAGAATTTCACGCCCTCGGAGTTGTCTGACCAACGTAGGTCGATGTGACGCTCGTAGCCTTTCGCTTCGATGATTCGCGGGGCTTGGAGGTTCGACTGCGGTCGGGTCGACGGGAGGAGTTCGACGTCGTCGATTTTGAGCGTGTGCTCAGCGCCGTCGCAGTCGCCTTGGCTGAACACAACGGCAGCAAATTTTTTGATTTCGGCAACTTCGATAGCCGATACGTTGAAGAAATTTGATGCGCCCATCTTCGATGCGTTGGTGCCGCCGAGGCTAACGCCGAGGTCTGCCAACGGAATTTCCGCACGTTGCCAGTTTCCGGCGAGCGGACGAAGATATTTTGCAATTTCGACCGACTTCGACATGGTTGAATCGGCGTACTGGATTGCCACGCGAGGAAGAGCTGCTGTCGATGTTGCGTTGACATTGAAAGCCAGCACGTCGGGGTGGCGGAAAAAGTCGTTGCCGCGCACCGGACAGTAGAGAATTCGGGCTGTCCAGTCGCCGCCTGTTGCTGCTATGTAGTGCAGACGCAACGAGTTGCCGGGCGACACATAGTCGGCGTCGACCGGGAGGCGCTTGCGCGAATTTTCAACCCATGATGGCGAGGTGTAGTCGACTTTCGAATAGAAATAGTCTCCATCCATACGACTGTTTTCGAAGAAGGTGTAGTCGAATGGCTTTTCAATGGCGCTTGCTGCCATCGGCAACAATGCCAAAATCGTTAACATTATTTTTTTCATAGTTATATAATTAGTTTGTCACTGCAAATTTGCAAAAAATATGTCGAAATAGCAAGCAGAGTTGGCTGTTTTATAGTGATGTCGATAATGAGTTGCGAAAAAAAATCAGCCACGAGAAATCGTGACTGCTACCTTATGTTATGAACAAAACTCTTATTCCAAGAATTTGAACGTGGGTACAGCCCAGTAGGGTTGTTGAGCTTCTTCTTTCTTCTCTTCGAGCACGCGGCATGCGCCGACGTAGCGCTTTGCGTAGTAGGCTTCGGTAGAGTGTGTAATGGTTACGCCTGACGAACAAGCGGAGTGAATAAACTTGAATTCTCCTGTTTCGGGATTCACTTCGGTAACGATGCCTACGTGACCGATGCGACTCTTGCCGCCACCGCGACCGCTGAAGAATACGAGGTCGCCTTTTTGGAGGTCTTTCGGGTCTTTAATTTCGGTTTCTTTGCAGAATTGGTCGCACGACGAACGTGGAAGGGATATGTTCTGCCGGCTGTAGATGTAGGATGTAAAACCTGAGCAATCGAAACCTCGCTTTGGATTCATCACGCCGTAACGATATGGCGTGCCGATAAACTCCATCGCACTGTTGACGATATCTTTTCCCGTAGCGGTAGAGATATCACCTTTGATGACTGTCTGTGCGCTTGCGCCGAAGACTGCCGTCAGAAGGATTGTCAGTATGATGAGTTGATGTTTCATGCTCGGTGGTTTGTATTGTTTTTTGTTTTACACCTACAAATATACGGATTTCTTAGCGACGTTCCAAATGTTCTCAAACGAATCGGGCAAAGTTTAAGGTCTTTTATGGCGAATAGTATCTTGTTTTTAACATTTTAACAAAATCTTGTATTTTTGCATAGTAACTACCATATTTCTGTTAAATATATGTTGTAGAGCAGGTTTTTTAACCAAAAATAAGCAACGCGATTTAACGGTTTTTACGTCAAATCGCGTTGCTGTAGGGCTTTTGAGGCTGTGAGCCTGAATTAATTTTCTTCGATGCCGGCGAGTTCGGGGTCAATCATAATGCGACCGCAGTATTCGCATACGATGATTTTTTTGTGCATTTTGATTTCCATTTGGCGTTGAGCCGGAATGCGGTTGAAGCAGCCGCCGCACGCGTTACGCTCAACGGTAACGACGCCCAATCCGTTGCGAGCATTACGGCGAATGCGTTTGAAAGCTTGCAGGAGGCGTTCGTCGTCGATTTTGCTTTCGATGGCTTTTGCCTTAGTGTAGAGTTTTTCCTCGTCTTGACGAGTTTCGGAGATGATTTCGTCGAGTTCTTTTTTCTTGTCGGTGAGGATGTGTTCGCGGTCTTCGAGTTGCTCTTGAGCGGCAGCGATATTGTTTTCGATACGCTCGGCTTGCTCTGTGTGTTCGCGGATGCGCTTTTCGCAAAGTTCGATTTCAAGGCCTTTGAAGTTGATTTCTTTGGCGAGGAAGTCGTATTCTTTGTTGTTGCGAACGTCGTTTTGCTGAGCTGTGTATTTGTCGATGTCAGCTTTTGCAGTGAGGATGTCGTTGTTTTGCTTGGCGATGTTTTTGCGAAGTTCTTCGGCGTTGTCTTTAAACTTTTGGATGCGCGTTTTGAGGCCTTCGATTTCGTCTTCGAGGTCTTTCACTTCGAGAGGAAGTTCGCCGCGAACGGTTTTAATCTTGTCGATGTTAGTAAGAATCGTTTGCAATTCGTAGATTGCTTTGAGCCGTTGCTCGGTAGTCATTTCTTTATTTGTTGCCATAATTAAAAGTATTTAATCGTATTAGTGTCCGACGCAGCCATACGGACCGGCATGTCGGGGAATTTATTTGAGATGATGTCGGCGAGAATTTGCTTTGCGCATTGCTCGCTTTCGTAGTGGCCGATGTCGGCAAGTGCGATTCGGTCGGCGAAGGTTGTGAAATCGTGATATTTCAAGTCGCCGGTTACGTAGATGTCGGCACCTGCTGCGATTGCATTGCTGATGAGGAACGCACCGCTGCCGCCGCAAAGCGCCACGCGACGCACTTTGCCGTTGCTGTCGCCCGCATAGCGTATCGCAGCGACGTTGAATCGGTCTTTTAAGCGCGTGAGCAGTTCTGCAAGCGTACAACAGTCGATGTTGCCTACCACGCCCGACCCGGCGCGCTTGTCTGCGTTGTCGAGGGCGATAATGTCGAATGCTGGCTCCTCGTAGGGGTGCACTTTGAGCATAGCCGAGACGATGCGGTCGACGTTGCTGCGACGGGCAATTACCTCGATGCGCGTTTCAGGTTCGCAGTGCACTTCGCCGATGTTGCCGACGAAAGGTTGTGCAGCGTCGAGCGCACGAAATGAGCCTGTCCCCTGCATACGGTAGCTGCAAGAGTCGTAGTCGCCGATATGCCCGGCTCCGGCGGCAAACATAGCATTGGCAACGGCATCGACATAGTCGGTTGGCACGAAAACCACAACTTTCGCAAGTGTTGCACTTTGTGGCTCGAGCACGCTGATGTCGGTCATGCCGAGAAGTTGCGCCATGCGATGCGACACGCCGCCCCAAGCGTTGTCGAGCGACGTATGTGCCGAGTAGATTGCTATGCCGTGGCGGATAGCCTTGATAAGGATTCGACCGACGGCGGAATCCGGCGAAATTTGTTTAACGGGTTTAAAAAGAAGTGGGTGATGAGATATAATAAGATTCAGGTTGTGCTCTATCGCCTCGTCGACGGTTTTCTCCGTCACGTCGAGGGTGAGAAGCACACCCGAACAATCCAATGCAACGTCGCCTGCCTGCAGTCCGGAGTTGTCATAACTCTCTTGCAAGGTTCGATGCGCAAGGGATTCTATAGCGTCTAACACACTGCGAATCCTCATTACGGGTGCAAAAATACGGCAAATCGGCGGAAAAAGCAAGTACCGCGGGAGAAAATCGTAAATCGTTGCCGCAGTGGTTGCTTTTATTGCTTGGGGGCGTCAGCTGAACTGTGTCAAGGCTGTTAGATAAATTCGAATTTACAATTCTGATATACTTCAGATGTAGGTTGCCGTTTCTAAAGCAATATAAAGTTTGTTTAAACTATGGTTGGCATTGTTCAAGCCTTTGGCT
>SFJG01000106.1 GCA_004555955.1 Bacteroidales bacterium
CGGTTTTCAATATTTATTCAGAAATAAATAGTACCTTTACATTATAAAACAATCTCAAAAATTTTATGGCTAAATTAATTATAGACAATACAGAAATTACCATCGTAAAAGTCAATGGAGAAAACTACATCTGCCTAACAGATATGCTTAGCGCAAAAGATGGTAATTTCTTTATTACAGACTGGTTGCGTAATAGAAACACTTTAGAATATATAGGCATTTGGGAAAAAGTCTATAATCCGAATTTTAATTATGGCGAATTCGCCATAATTAAAAGTAGAGCCGGCTTAAACAGCTTTAAAATCAGCGTAAAAGAATTTGTAACAAGAACCAACGCAATAAGTTTACAAGCGAAAGTCGGAAGATATGGTGGCACATATGCACATCCGGACATTGCTTTTGAATTTGCAATGTGGATAAGCCCGGCGTTTAAAGTTTATATCGTCAAGGAATTTCAAAGGTTTAAAGCATCTGAACAGAGACAATTGGGATGGTCTGCGAAGCGAGAACTGTCAAAAATCAACTACCGCATACATACAGATGCCATCAAACATAACCTTATACCTGCAAAGGTTACCGCGACTCAAGCAAACATCATCTATGCCAACGAAGCAGATGTGCTAAATGTGGCAATGTTCGGTGTAACGGCAAAACAATGGAGAGAAGCCAATCCCAACTTAAAAGGTAATATACGTGACTATGCTTCAATTAATGAACTTATCTGTCTATCGAATATGGAGAACCTCAATGCGGTCTTCATTGAACAGGGAATGCCTCAAAACGAGAGACTATTCAAGTTAAACCAAATAGCCATACATCAAATGAGCGTATTGGAAAACTGCAACAACGATAGAGAATTATTGAAATAAAAACGTCGGCAAGGCATACAAAAGTCAACAAAAAGTCGGCGACAGTGCTGAAACTGCCGCCGACTTTTATATTTGAAGAAATTGTTAACCGAGGAATCCGAGGAGAGCACCGGCAGCAACAGCCGAGCCGATAACGCCGGCAACGTTCGGACCCATAGCATGCATAAGCAAGTAGTTGGTTGTGTTGGAGATACGCGACGACATAGGCACAGCCGAAACGCCGGCGTTACCGATGAGCGGGTTAATCTTCTTGGATTTGGGTAATACGAGGTTGAAGAGTTTGACGAAGAGTACGCCCGAAGTCGATGCGATGATAAACGCCATGAATCCAAGTGCGAAAATCTTGATTGTATCGAAAGTCAAGAATTCGGAAGCCTGGGTCGAAGCACCAACGGTAAGACCAAGCAACATAACGATAATATCGTTGAGCGCGTTGCTTGCGGTCTTTGCCAAACGCGTGGTCACACCACTCTCACGAAGCAAGTTACCGAAGAAGAGCATACCGAGAAGCGGAAGCGCAGTCGGCACGACGAAGCAAGTGAGAAGGAGTCCGACAATCGGGAACATAATTTTCTCTCTTTGCGACACGGCGCGAGCCGGTTTCATTTTGATGACGCGCTCTTTCTTGGTAGTGAGCAACTTCATAATAGGCGGCTGGATGACGGGCACAAGAGCCATATAAGAGTAAGCCGATACGGCAATGGCGCCCATGAGGTTAGGTGCAAGTTTCGACGAAAGGAAGATAGCCGTAGGGCCGTCGGCACCACCGATAATAGCGATTGCACCGGCTTGGTCGGGAGCAAAGCCGAGGGCAAGAGCAACCATATAAGCGCCGAAGATGCCGAACTGAGCGGCTGCACCGATGAGCATAAGTTTCGGATTGGCAATAAGTGCCGAGAAGTCGGTCATCGCACCAATGCCGAGGAAGATGAGTGGCGGATACCATCCGGCACTAACTCCGTTGTAAAGGATATTGAGGACAGAACCTTCTTCGTATATACCAACTTCGAGACCGGCATCGATTTTGAAAGGGATGTTGCCCACGAGGATACCGAAACCAATCGGAACGAGGAGCAGGGGCTCGAAATTGTGTTTGATGGCAAGCCAAATGAAGAACAAACCGACAGCGAGCATAACGAGGTGTTCCCAAGTGACGTTGGCAAAACCCGTAAAGCTCCAGAAATCGGCTAAGTTTTGGCTTAAGAAATCAAATAATTCCATAACTGTTTACTATTCAATTGTTAAAAGAGTTGCACCTTCAAGCACTGAATCGCCCTTGTTAACATCGATAGACTTAACAGTACCGGATTTTTCAGCGTGGATATTGTTTTCCATCTTCATAGCCTCGAGGATAACGACGGTATCGGAAGGCGAAACGGTGTCGCCGACTTTAACTTTGATGTCGAGTACTGTGCCGGGAAGCGGAGCTTTGACAGCACCTGCACCGCCGGCAGCGACAGGCTTGGAGATAACTTTAGCACCCGATTCAGTGCGAGGAGCTGCGGCAGCCTTAGGAGCGGCAACTTTAACCGGCTTAACAGCTTGCTCTTCGAGCTCGACTTTGTAAGGCACACCGTTGACAAGCACTTGTGCTTCGTTGTTGTCGATGTCGCCAACAGAAACTTTATATTCTGTTCCGTTGATTTTATATTTGTATTCTTTCATTGTTTTATGAGTAGATAATTGGGTTATTTATGAGGATTTTGACGCAAAGAGTAGATTTTAGAGTTCCACGGCGAATAAGCACGTTTCACTTTGTTGATAGTCAACACGAAGTCTTCATGGTCGTGCATGTTAAGATGTTCGTGGAGAGCCATAGCGATAGCAGCGATTTCTTCGCCGGAGTCGGCAAGAGTCGACTTGACATCGGAAGCCACCGCCGGACCGTTGTGCGATTCCGCCTTTTTGCGTCTGGCAATTTTCTCATTAACTTTTCCAATCGAGCGGAAACAAACGCTGAGAATGAGCAATGCAGAGAATACGACACCCATAGCGAGGAGCGTCATACCGATACCCTTGCTGTCATTTTCTGCAAACATTTCGATTTTCTTGTTCTCATCGACAATCACGTTGTTACTGCTGGGAGTAATGTGCTTGCCGTCGCTGCCGTCGCGGATTTCCCATCCCTCTTTGCCGTCTTCTACGCGAGCATAAGATTGGTTAGCCGGGATGTTGGCCGGAATAGTAACTTCGTCGATGAGCGTAATGCCGTCGGCATCGTAGAGGCCAATCCAGTTTTCTTTACCCGGAGTGAGGGTGAAGCTTACGTGGAAAGTGCCTTTACCGGGATTTCCGTCTGCCCAGAACAGCAGATGCTGACGGGGCGGAATTTCGGTGTTGACGTCCATACGCGGCACGGGATACATCTTCGGTTGGTTCTTGTCGTTCGTTAGATACATACAAGACGTTTCAACAGGAGCAAACGAAGAGTTGAACAATTCAATCCATGCGTGGTATTGACCGTAATCGTCGATGTAGTTACTATCGTTTTGGACCATCACCTCGTTGATGCGCACGGCCTTACGCCCTTGGGCGAAGACGCACGCCGTACCGGCAACGGCGCAGAGCAATAGAACTATTATTTTCTTATTCATATTCTACAATGATTATAATGGAATATTACCGTGCTTTTTAGCCGGGTTCGACAATTTCTTGGTAGCCAATTGCTGGAGAGCGCGGATAATGCGGAAACGAGTGTTACGCGGCTCGATAACATCGTCGATATAGCCATACTTTGCTGCGTTGTAGGGGTTGCAGAACAAGTCGGTATATTCTTTCTCTTTTTCGGCGATGAAAGCAGCGGGGTCGGCTTGCTCTTTAGCCTCGCGAGCGTAGAGCACTTCGGCAGCGCCTTCGGCACCCATAACGGCGATTTCGGCAGTCGGCCATGCGTAGTTGACGTCGCCGCGAAGTTGCTTACAACTCATCACGATGTGGCTACCACCGTAGCTCTTGCGGATTGTAACCGTAACTTTGGGCACTGTTGCTTCGCCGTAAGCGTAGAGAAGTTTTGCTCCGTGGAGGATAACGGCGTTGTACTCTTGACCTGTACCCGGAAGGAATCCCGGCACGTCGACGAGCGACACGATGGGAATATTGAATGCGTCGCAGAAGCGTACGAAACGGGCTGCCTTGCGCGATGCGTTGCAGTCGAGCACACCTGCCAAATATTTCGGCTGGTTGGCTACGATACCTACGCTCTGTCCGTTGAAACGTGCAAAACCGATGATGATGTTTTTCGCATAGTTTTGTTGAACTTCGAGGAATTCGCCGTTGTCGATGATAGCACCGATGATGTCATACATGTCGTAAGCCTTGTTTGCTGCCTCGGGAACGATTTCGTTGAGGGCGTCTTCAAGACGGTCAATCGGGTCAGTGCATTGAACGAGGGGCGCTTCTTCGAGGTTGTTTTGCGGGATGAAGCTGAGGAGCTTGCGGATGAGTTTGAGAGCCTCTTCGCCGTCTTCGGTAGCGAAATGAGCCACACCCGACTTGGTGGAGTGCATTGTAGCACCACCGAGTTGCTCTTGTGTAACGTCTTCGCCGGTCACCGTCTTAACCACCTTCGGCCCTGTCAAGAACATGTAAGAGATGCCCTTTGTCATGATGGTGAAGTCGGTCAATGCGGGGCTATAAACAGCGCCGCCGGCACACGGACCGAGGATTGCAGAGATTTGGGGAACGACACCCGAAGCGAGGATGTTGCGCTCGAAGATTTCGGCATAACCGCCCAAAGCGTTTATACCTTCTTGGATACGCGCACCGCCGGAGTCGTTAAGGCCGATGACGGGAGCTCCCATCTTCATTGCCATATCCATAATCTTGCAGATTTTCTGCGCCATAGTTTCGGAAAGAGAGCCTGCCGAAACGGTGAAGTCTTGTGCAAAAACATAAACAAGGCGACCATCGATTGTACCGTAACCGGTAACAACGCCGTCGCCAAGATAATGCTTTTTGTCCATACCGAAGTTTGTACAACGGTGCTGAACGAACATATCGAATTCTTCGAAACTACCCTCATCGAGGAGTTGTGCTATTCGCTCGCGCGCTGTGTATTTGCCTCTGGCGTGCTGCTTCTCGATAGCCTTTTCGCCACCGCCGAGACGAGCCTGCTCGCGTAATGCGATTAGACGCTGAACTTTCTCAAGTTGACTGCTCATATTGATTTTTTTGAATTAATTAGGAAATCTAATGGATTGAATTATTCGGGTTTTTCGCATAGTTCTGTCAACACGCCGAGAGTCGATTTCGGGTGAAGAAAAGCGATGTTAAGACCTTCAGCACCTTTGCGAGGAGCTTTGTCGATAAGGCGAACGCCTTTAGCTTCTACTTCGGCAAGCGCTGCTGCTACGCCGTCGGTAGCAAATGCGATGTGGTGGATACCTTCGCCGCGCTTTTCGATGAATTTTGCCACTGCACTTTCTTCGCTTGTCGGCTCGAGAAGTTCAATCTTTGTTTGTCCGACTTTGAAGAACGCTGTCTTCACTTTTTGATCGGCTACCTCTTCGATAGCGTAGCATTTGAAACCAAGAACTTGTTCGTAATAAGGAATTGCTTCGTCAAGGCTTTTGACAGCGATTCCAAGATGCTCAATGTGAGAAATATTCATAATACAATAAATTAATGTTAGTTTCACTTTTCTTGCGACGTCATTCAACGGCGCAGTTTACCTGGCAAATTTACTACTTTTTTTTATTATAGCGGGTGTTTACGGAATTTTATTTGGTCTCTAAGTATAAAAAAAATGTATAAAAAATAGAATAATGCACTAATCACATAATCAACGCTTCTTCGTCGCCAAAGTTTTAGCCTCTTTTTTCCGGAACTGACAACCTTTTCAGGAATAAAACAAAACTATTGTAAACCATATTAGTTAATCGCCCTCAAATCTGTCAAGTCTTTTTAGGGAAAGTCAATTATCAGCACACAAATTAACACGATTTAACCGGGGATGGGTAAATCCGTAGGCTATAATTATTAAATTTGCAGAAAACATATGCTTATTAAATTAGACTAAAACATATGAAAAAGATTATTAAAAAATTTTGGATATTAGCCATACTATTATCTGTGGGATTATCCGGCTATGCTTACGATTTTGAAGTTGATGGTATATGTTATGGTAAAAACAGCGATGGAAAGACTGTGAATTTGACGGTTAAAGAATATAATTACAACTCTTATTCCGGTTCGGTTGTGATTCCTTCAAAAGTAACCTATAGCGGCACAACCTACTCTGTCACTTCGATTGGTGATTTGGCATTCAAGGGTTGTAGCGGACTGACATCGGTGACCATCCCCAACTCGGTCACTTCGATTGGTGTTTTGGCATTCATGGATTGCAGCGGACTGACATCGGTGACTATCCCCAACTCAGTCACTTCGATTGGTTTCAGAGCATTCTCTGGTTGCAGCGGACTGACATCGGTGACCATCCCCAACTCGGTCACTTCGATTGGTGTTTTGGCATTCATGGATTGCAACGGATTGACATCGGTGACAATCCCCAACTCGGTCACTTCGATTGGGGAAAGGGCATTCTATGGTACAGCATGGTATAATAATCAACCCGACGGTTTGGTTTATGCCGGCAAAGTGGCATATAAATATAAAGGTACTATGCCGAACAACACTTCAATAATCATAAACGATGGAACACTTGGCATAGCAGTATGTGCATTCGAAAGTTGCAGCGGACTGACATCGGTTACAATCCCCAACTCGGTCACTTCGATTGGAGAAAGGGCATTCTCGGGATGCAGCGGACTAACATTGGTGACAATCGGCAACTCGGTCACTTCAATTGGAAATTCTGCATTCAGAGATTGCAGCGGACTGACATCGGTGACAATCCCCAACTCTGTCACTTCGATTGGTGGTTCTGCATTCGAAAGTTGCAGCGGACTGACATCGGTTACAATCCCCAACTCGGTCACTTCGATTGGTAGACAAGCATTCATGGATTGCAGCGGACTGACATCGGTTACAATCCCCAACTCGGTCACTTCGATTGGTGATTATGCATTCGATAATTGCAGCGGACTGACATCGGTGACAATCGGCAACTCGATCACTTCGATTGGAGTTGATGCATTCTCTGGTACAGCATGGTATAATAATCAACCCAACGGTTTGGTTTATGCCGGTAAAGTGGCATATAAATATAAAGGTACTATGCCGGAAAATACATCAATAGCCATAAAAGATGGAACTCTTG
Organism: Bacteroidales bacterium; assembly: GCA_004555955.1. Lineage (GTDB taxonomy): Bacteria > Bacteroidota > Bacteroidia > Bacteroidales > Muribaculaceae > Limisoma. The sequence continues at coordinate 7,087 of SFJG01000106.1, forward strand.
TCATAGCAAGTTCTGCATTCGAAAATTGCTGCATTCTATAATTGCAGCGGACTGACATCTGTGACAATCCCCAACTCGGTCACTTCGATTGGAGAATATGCATTCTGTAATTGCAGTGGACTGACATCGGTGACTATCCCAAACTCGGTCACTGAGATTGGTAATTGGGCATTCTCTGGATGCAGCCCCAACATACGTTTTGTGAGATTTTAAGCGAATGAAAGAAGATAATGGACAAGGCGATATCGAAACCATCGACTCGGATTCGGTGAGTGTCACTGCTGCGGGTGGCGCTATACGTGTAGAAGGAGCGGAAGGTGCAGAGGCTGAGGTCTATTCGCTCAGCGGTGCATTGCACTATCGTGGCACGGATTCGACAATCGCACTGACGCGTGGAATCTATATCGTCAAAGTGGCAGGAACGACAACGAAAGTGATTTTATAACAAAAATACATATCAATAAAAAGCGCGTCTATCTCGGGCGCGCTTTTTTGTGTCGGATGGAGGGGTAAGAGGTAAGAGTGAATGAGTGGATGAAACGAACGTAGGGTCGCTGTTCGGTGCGACCCTACTATGGGATTGACATCGCCAAGAGGCGAGCCTCTGCTCAAATATTTGTTGTGACACAGGCTCTAAAAGCCTGTAATAAGTTACTTTGCAAACGTCTTATACTGATACGGCGAAAGTGTTCCTTCGAGGGTTATGTTCATGCTGCTCATATTCGATTTGACGGTTGCGCTGCAACGGTCTCCGTTTTTTGGCAAGGTAAAAAAGACGTCGGCTTTGATGTTTGAGCCATTGACGGTCATTCGGAACACCAGATTGCCTTTCTTGTCCAACTTGTTTTCGACGTGCGTGATGCGTCCTTGGCAGGTAAAACCGCCGATGCCGTTAAAGCCTGTCATGCCTCGTTCGAGGGCGATTTGTACGGTTGCTTCATCGTCATGAACGAGGACGAAATTGGTATTTTCGTTGACGTATGTCGTTTTGCCGTAACGGTCACGTAGGCGGTCGGCAACGATGACGAAGCGCATTCCGTCGATTGCCGAACGGAGAACACAGAATCGGAGAGAATCGTTGCGCTGCTCAATGGCTTCGCGTTGTGCTTTCTCCCGTTTTTCGAGTTCTTTCTTTTCTTTTTTCGACAACTCCGGAGCCTCGTCGGCATGCGCCATCGGCACTCCGACGAAGAGTAGCAGAACAGCCAAAATCAATGATTTCATAACAAATGTGATTAAAAAATGATTCACTACTAACGACCGGTGTCGTTTGGTGCAGTTGCATCAAATCCACACCGCTCGAACATTGCAAAATCGTCGGCAACATCGTTGCCGGAGGTAGTCAGCAAGTCGCCAATCATCGTACCGTTCATGCCGCCGTGAAGCATACGCTCCACCGACTGCAACGAAAGTCGCGCGCGTCCTCCGGCAAAGCGAATCACCTTGTCGGGAAGGATGAGTCGGAAGATGGCAACGGTGCGAATAATCTCTTCTTCGCTGATGAGCGGCGTGTTCTCAAGAGCCGTTCCTTTGATGGGATTAAGCACGTTGATAGGCACCGAATCGACGCCGAGTTGCTTGAGTTCGAAAGCAAAGCGGACGCGTTGCTCCATCGATTCGCCCATACCGATAATACCACCGCTGCACACTTGCATACCAACCGCCTTGGCGTCGGCAATAACGCGGCGCTTGTCGGCTTGCGTATGAGTGGAGCAAAGTGTCGGAAAGACGTCCGACGAAGTTTCCATATTGCAGTGATAGCGACGCACACCCGCCCGGTAAAGGCGTTCGAGTGTCGGCTTGTCGACGAGTCCCATCGAGCAGCAAAGGAATAACTTTGTTTGGTCGGCAAGGCGACGGTATCCGGCACAAAATTTTTCCACTTCGCCGAGCGACACTTTTCTGCCGGAGGTCACCATGGCAAACCGATGGACGCCGTAATGTTCGTTGCGTTTAGCCAACTCGAGGAGTCGGTCGGCGTCAACGATTTCGTACTCTTCAATGCCCGTATGAAATTTATGCGATTGAGAGCACCATTTGCAGTCTTCGCTACAACGTCCGCTGCGAGCATTAATAATCGAACAGGTGTCCATTGCGTTGCCGCAATACTCTTTTCGGATGCGGTCGGCGGCATCGCAAAGAGCATCGAGGTCGGCATTTTGCGCTATGTCAAGCGCCTGTTCGGGAGTCAACGTCGACAAATTGAGATTGTTTAGATTGTACATTCTTTTCTAATGTTTTTTGTATTTTCGTACTGCAAAAGTAGCAACGCAACGAGAGTCACACAATACCGCAAATGGTATATTAGTGACAATACACAAAGAGCCTGCATCATGACAAAGCAATGAAACAGGCTCTTCCTAAGATTATTACTT
>SFJG01000107.1 GCA_004555955.1 Bacteroidales bacterium
ATATTAGTGACAATACACAAAGAGCCTGCTTCACGACAAACGCCGTGAAACAGGCTCTTTGTATGTGCAAATTACTTCGCCTTAGCCTCAACATCAGGAGCAATAAGCTTGTAGCCCTTGCCGTGGATGTTGATGATTTCGATAGAATCGTCGGGCTTGAGGTGTTTGCGGAGTTTTGTGATATAAACGTCCATACTACGAGCGTTGAAGTAGTTGTCGTCAATCCAAATTGTCTTGAGAGCAAAGTTACGTTCGAGTATTTCGTTGACGTGAGCGCAAAGGAGGCTGAGGAGTTCCGACTCTTTTGTGGTAAGTTTGGTAGTTTTGTCGTCAATCATCAGCACTTGCTTCTGAGTGTCGAAAGTAAACTTACCAATCTTGTACATTGTAATTTCTTTACCTTTTTTGCCTTTAACACGGCGGAGAATCGCTTCAATTCTGAACACGAGTTCTTCCATGCTGAAAGGCTTGGTAATATAGTCGTCAGCACCGATTTTGAAGCCTTCAAGGATGTCCTCTTTAAGCGATTTCGCCGTAAGGAACATAATGGGCACTTCGCTGTTGACAGTGCGCACCTCTTGAGCGAGGGCGAAACCGTCTTTTTTAGGCATCATTACGTCGAACACACACAAGTCGTATTTCCCTTTCAGGAACGCCTTGTAGCCCGCTTCTCCGTCGGGACAAAGGTCTGCGTTGTAACCTTTTGCCTGGAGATACTCTCTAAGCAACATGCCGAGATTTTCGTCGTCTTCACAAAGTAGAATACGCAATCTTTCTTCCATAATTTTAATCGTTTATTATTGGTAATGTTATTATAAATTTCGAGCCTTTACCGAGCTTACTTTCGGCACGAATGTGCCCTTTGAGTTCGGTTACCATTTTCTGTACGTAAGCCAAACCGAGTCCGAAGCCTTTGACGTCGTGGCGGTTGCCGGTCGACACGCGGTAGAACTTTTCGAAGATTTTCTTGACGTCTTCTTCTTTCATACCGATGCCGTTGTCTTGGATGGTTATCTCGATTTTCTTATCGTTGATGTTTTTAGTGGTCACGATCAGTTCGAGAGGCACGTCGTCTTTGCGATACTTCACGGCATTGTCGAGAAGATTAAAGATAACATTGGTGAAATGCATCTCGTCGACGTTTACAATCGGGTCTTCGGCGTCGAGTCGGCTATCAATCTTGCCGCCGTATTTCTCCACCTTGATTTTGAAGGTGTTGACAATGTTTTCGATAGCAGCATTTGCATCGATATCTTGCAACTTAAGCGTAGCCTTCTGGCGGTCGAACATCGACATCTGCAACACTTTTTCGACTTGGAAGCGCAGACGCTTTGTCTCGTCGTTGATAACCGTCGAGACGTGTTGGAGCATAGTCGGGCTCTTGCGAACGCTGTCGTCGCTGAGCATCTGCGCAGCCAACGATATTGTGGATATCGGCGTCTTGAATTCGTGGGTCATATTGTTGATAAAGTCGTTTTTCATCTCCGACAATTTCTTCTGGCGGAATGCCAAGATGATTGTCAGCACAAAGATTATCAGCAAAATAAGCGTAAAAACGAACGCCGGAATCATAAACTTAATCGACGAGAAAAGCATTTTGCCCAGGTCGGGGAAATAGACGCGAATGTTGTGACGACGCACTTCCGGGTCGTTGGGGAAGAGCGTTTGGGTAACAACTTCTCGTTCGGGAGCATTTTCGTCGAATCCCTCGGTCTTGAACACGACATGCCCTTTGCGGTCGACGATGCCATATTCGAACGGGATTGAAATACCGTTGTTTTCCAACTCGGTTTTCAAATACGACTTGACGATTGCCGAATCGGCACGCTCGGTTATCGGACGGTTGCTCGACTGATTGAGAATATTGATTATCACCTCGTTAAGCAAGCCTTTCTGGTAGAGATATTGCTCTTTCAGCGACTCTTGATAGTCGGTAATTTTGTCGCTTAGGTCATTGCCTTTATTGCTTTTGAGCGTATAAGGCTGAATCTCTTGAGTTGACATATTCACCGAGCCGGGAGCCGGATCGAAGATGCTCTGCTCGATAATCATCATATCTTCTTCGAGATATTTCTTCGTCTCGTTTTGCTCCAGAGCAGTGGTAAGCGAATAAAGGCTGCGCTTTGCACCCTCGCGGAAGTGCTGTGCACGCATATCTATCATCTGCTCCATATACATAAACTGCATATAAAGGAGGCCGGCAAACGTCAGCGCCATGACTATCGTCAATATCCAGATGGTCGATTTTTTCATTGTTGTTCCTTCCTTTTTATATTTACGGATTAGTATCCAATGGCAAAATTACTAACTAATTCTTAATTTCCAAGCGTAATTTAAATAATTTTTTATGAATTAATTAAATTCCACGAAATTAATATTATTTTAACTAATAGCACATCCAAAAACACATAAATCCACAAAAATACTTAAAGCAAATTGGGCAAAATTGCCCGAATTTATAATTTAATAACAAAAAGAGAAGCCATATTGTTCAGCGGAATATAATGGCAAGGCACTTTTACCACCACAAAATTGACAAAAAATTGGTAAAAACCGCGCAAAAATGAACGATTTCAATCCAACGTCACCAGCAAATCCCCGCTCAGAGGCACCGAAACGGCTACGATTTTAGGTAAAAAACACATAATAAAATAGAAATAACGAAATTTTTATCTAATTGGATTTCGCTATGTGATAAATATTTATTTCCTTTGCACCGTTTTTTGTGTTTTAAGAATATGGAAGTTTTTAGAACTGTAAAAGAATTTGAGTCGGCTACCGCCAAGAAGCGGTCGGAAGGCAAAAGTGTAGGATTAGTACCAACAATGGGCGCCCTCCACGAGGGACACTTGTCGCTTGTCGAGCGAGCACGTCGCGAAAACGACTATGTAGCGGTCAGCGTGTTCGTCAATCCCACACAATTTAACAACAAAGAAGACCTACGCACCTATCCGCGCACCGAGGAACACGACTTGGCGCTACTCAGCGCAGCCGGAGTCGACGCCGTATTTGCCCCGTCGGTCGAAGAAGTATATCCCGAGCCCGACACGCGCGTGTTCGACCTCGGAGCAGTTGCAGAAGTCATGGAAGGCAAATACCGCCCCGGACATTTCAACGGCGTGGCACAAATCGTCAGCAAACTCTTCCGCTACGCCAACCCCACACGCGCCTATTTCGGTGAAAAAGATTTCCAACAAATTGCCGTAATACGTCGCATGGCGCAGCTCGAAGGCTTCGACCTCGAGATAGTGTCGTGCCCCATCAAGCGCGAAAGCGACGGATTGGCACTAAGCAGCCGCAACGTGCGTTTGACAGCCGAACAGAGAAAGTTGGCGCCGAATATTGCCAAAATATTGTTCGAAAGTTGTAACTTTGCAAAGTTGCACACCGTGGCAGAAACCATCGACTACGTTGTCGCTGCGATTAACGCAATCGACCAAATGCGCGTGGAATACTACGAAATCGTCGACGGCACGACAATGCAAGCGGTCGACAGTTGGGACCAAAGCGACTACATCGTAGGATGCATCACCGTCTACTGCGGCGAAGTGCGACTGATTGACAATATTTGCTATAAGAAATAACAACGAGCAATGCAGATAGAAGTATTAAAGTCGAAAATACATCGAGCAACGGTAACCAATGCCGACCTTAATTACATAGGTAGCATAACCATCGATGAAGACTTGATGGACGCAGCCGGCATAGTAGCCAACGAGCGCGTCTACATCGTAGACAACAACAACGGCGAGCGCATCGACACGTACGCCATAGCGGGTCCGCGCGGCGGCGGCGACATTTGCTTGAACGGAGCGGCAGCACGGCGAGTATATCCCGGCGACGTAGTTATCATCATGGCATACGCATGGATGAGCGCCGAAGAGGCTCGCACTTTTGAACCTAAAATAGTATTTCCTGAACCGGGAACAAACAAACTGGCTAAAGAATAAACCTATTAAGATATCATCAAATGTTTGAAAATTTAAGCGAAAGACTCGAGAGGTCGTTTAAGATATTAAAAGGACAAGGAACAATCTCGGAAATCAACGTAGCCGAAACGATGAAAGACATTCGGCGCGCATTGGTCGAAGCCGACGTCAACTACATCGTTGCCAAAAACTTTACCAACACCGTTAAAGAGAAGGCAATCGGTCAGAAAGTGTTGACATCGGTCAAGCCGAAAGAGATGATGGTCAAGATTGTTCACGACGAACTTGCCGTCCTTATGGGTGGCGACACCGCCCCGTTTAACGTCAACGGCAATCCCGCCATCGTACTTATGTCGGGACTTCAAGGCTCCGGTAAGACGACATTCTCGGGAAAAATTGCTAAGAAATATAAATCGGAGAAAGGCAAGCGTCCCCTACTCGTTGCCTGCGACGTATACCGTCCGGCGGCTGCCGAGCAGTTGAAAGTGCTGGGTGAGCAAATCGAAGTACCCGTCTACACAGAGCCCGACTCTAAAGACCCGGTAAAGATTGCCGAACACGCCATAGTCTACGCTCGTGAAAACCATTACGACTTAGTGATTGTCGACACGGCAGGTCGCTTGGCTGTCGATGAGCAAATGATGGACGAAATCGTAGCCATCAAAGAAGCAATCAAGCCTACCGAAACGCTCTTCGTTGTCGACTCGACAACCGGTCAAGACGCTGTCAACACGGCAAAAGAATTCAATACGCGACTCGACTTCGACGGCGTAGTGCTCACAAAACTCGACGGCGACGCTCGCGGTGGTGCTGCTCTGTCAATTCGCACCGTGGTGACAAAGCCTATCAAATTTGTCGGAACAGGCGAAAAGCTCGATGCCATCGACCTATTCCACCCGGCTCGTATGGCAGACCGTATCCTCGGCATGGGCGACATCGTCTCGCTCGTCGAACGCGCTCAACAGCAATACGACGAAGAAGAAGCTCGCAAGTTGCACAAGAAAATTGCGCAAAACAAATTCGACTTCAACGACTTCCTCGGACAAATCAACCAAATAAAGAAGATGGGTAACATCAAAGACTTGGTTTCGATGATTCCGGGCGTCGGAAAAGCATTGAAAAACTTCGAATTCGACGACAACGTATTTAAGAATATCGAGGCAATTATCGGCTCAATGACACCCCAAGAGCGCGAAAATCCGAAAATCATCGTCGGCACACGTTGTCAACGCATCGCTCGCGGTAGCGGCACATCGATTCAAGAAGTGAACCGCCTCATCAAGCAATTCAACGACATGAGCAAGATGATGCACAAGATGACCAACGCCAACCCGAGCAACATGATGAAAAAACTCGGTCGCGGCAAAATGCGCCGATAATCCGACCCAACATAGAAAAACAAGAAGGCACCCGAACAACGCGGATGCCTTTTTTGCAACTAAAAAATGTCCTACATACTGAGCAGCGACGTAACCATCCGAAACAAGCCGACTTTCGCCAGGCGTGCGGCTGCGCTAACTTTGCGGTAAAAAAGCTATGTTCAATCTTAATGAAAATAACCGCATCGTTATGTCGCAACATCCAAGCGATATGCGTGCCGGTGTAAACAAGTTGTGTGGACAGGTGCGAAGCGTTGGTCCTGACCCTCCAATGGAGATGTGTATATTTAGTCTATTTTCCATTTAAAATTCTGTACCACTAATTTTTTTTAATTAATTTTGGTCGTGCCATTTGTATGTATGTTCAGAAGGTTTAAAATTATATCCATTTATATATATTGAATTTTTCATATTAACTATTGGGGTGTAATTTCTTATATTTGGATATTTTGGATTATGTCCGGCAATTATTTCAATATCCTGAGCAGGTATCCAGCTGTTTGCAAATAAGTAATAATTAACCCCATTAATTATTTTCTTATCTATAATAATTACTACATGACCGGGGTATCCCGGAATAATTAGTAAATCACCAATTTCCGGATAATTTGTTCTCTTTTTTAAATCTCTTGCTAGAGAAGCTGATCCGGCATAAGTCATTATTATTTTTAGATATGCTTCAAAGTTTTCTCTACTATAATCCTTTGATACTTTACTCTTAAATAATGAAGCTTTATTTCCAGATACTCTTACCCTATATCCTTGTGCCCACTTTGAAAATGGAACTTCTAGACCACTTGTAAGTTTAAAGCTTATGATTTGTTCTTAATAATGTTTCCTTGATAATCCTTTACTACTGTAGAAGATTTTCTTGGAAAATTCTTAATATAATTCTCCCAAGTTTGAGCATTACATATACTTATTACCAATGTTAAAAGTAATATAGTTATAATCTTTTTCATGTGTCTCTAATTTAAAAATACCTCGAAATACAGCATCTGCATACCCTCATAAGCCTTCCACACGAGGTGCGTCTTGCCCGCGCGACGACGCCCGGTTACGACAGTAAACTGCGCATTGTCGAACGATAGCTTTTGTATCTGCTGAAGTGTAGCAATTTCCTCTTTTCTGTCAAAAATCTCGGCGAACAAATGGTTTGGTTTCCGTTTGCGCAACCGCTGTTTCGGAAACCGCGGTTGCGCTACTGCAAAGATAGCACACTTTTTGCAATCCGTTAAATAAGCGGCACTGTTTTTTTTGCATAATTAACTAATCTTCAGGAACGGCGGAATATCCTGCGGACGAAGCGGAGGAAATTTGTGCCATGCCGAAGAAGTGCACAGCGAACCGAAAAAAAATGATTAATTTTGCGCTGTCGATAGCGGCGCAGAGCCTGACTGTCGGTTTTGTTAATTTATAATGATATGAATATTTTGATTCTCAATGCAAGTCCGAGGAAGAATGGCAATATTTCGCGGATGCTCGAAGTGATAGAGCAGGAGGCCTCGAGTTGTGGGGCTGATGTGAATGTGGTAGAGGTGTCGAAGTTGACTATTCGCCCGTGCGTGGCATGTATGACATGCCGCTCTACCAAGAAATGTGTGTTGCCCGACGACGATGCGCAGCGGGTGCTGCAAAAGATAGAGGCTTGCGATGCCATCGTGATAGGCGCGCCGTGCTATTGGGGCAACATCCCCGGCACACTGAAATTGCTTTTCGACCGCATTGTGTACGGCATGATGGGCGAAAACAGTATGGCTGTGCCGGTGGCGCTTCATAATAACATCATTATGAATCAGACTCGAGGTGTTGTGAGGGCATTGAAAGAAATTCTGGGATGGAGCGGCTTCAAGATAGTGGCAACGGTGCAGAAAGGAGGCACTTTTCGTCATCCCGAGTTTACCGATGCCGACCGCAATAAGTGCCGGAAAGCCGCCCGAAAGTTGAAAATAAAATAGAATCAACGCCGTCGGAAACAACCTCGGCGCATAGAGCGCGTTCCTTAAATTTTTGGGGTCATAGAGGTCGTAGCCTTGCATCGTTAATCTTCCGAACCTTTGCGACTGGAGATGCGAAAACGTTCTTTCTAAAAAATATTTATAGCACTTAGAGCGCGTTCCTTAATTTTTTGGGGTCGTAGAGGCGGATATTTTTGAGCAGATTTTGAAAGTCACAGCGAGCGCAATGCGTGCATTGTAACCGATGTGAGTTTCGAAATATGCCAAAAAGATCCGGA
>SFJG01000108.1 GCA_004555955.1 Bacteroidales bacterium
TATCCGGCATTGCGTCACAGCGATTACAAAATCGACTACACCATCCGAAACTACAGCGACGTTGAAGAAATCAAGCGCGTGATGAAAGAGCGTCCGCAGAAGTTGAGCTTGAACGAGTTGTTTATGGCAGCGCGCACGTATGAGCCGGGCAGTGATGACTATAATGAAGTGTTCGAAGTGGCAGTACGCATGTTCCCCGAAGATGCAACGGCTAATCTCAACGCAGCCAATACGGCAATGAGCAAAGGCGACATGAAGGCTGCAGAACGCTATCTCGCCAAGGCAGGCAACAGCCCCGAAGCGGAATATGCACGCGGCATATACAAAGCCCTCAACAAGGACTATGTCGGTGCGGCGGCAATCTTCGAAAGCGTTAAGGGTTCGGTGCCCCAAGCAAAGGCTACTCTCGACGAACTTAGGGAATATGATATAATAAAATAATACATTTTAAACATTTAAATTCGTTTTAATATGAAGAAATTTTTTAGTTTAGTATTAGGTGCGATTCTTGTTGCAGGCTTTGCAAGCTGTAACAATGAAGAGCCGACCGTAAAAGGTGGAGAGGCTGAAGGCGAACAAGTCTATTTGTCTTTCAAAGTGCAAAGCGGTGACGGCACACGTTCCGCTACAACAGATGGTGGCGAATATGTATCGACCGACTCTGTAGAAGTAGGTACAGATGCAGAAAACGCAATCTCGACATGCCAAATCTTCTTGGCTTCGACCGATGGTAAATTGAAGGTAATTGCAAATCAAATTGACAAAGCAACAACCGATACTTATGTAGCATCGTTCAACTCCAAGGATCTCAAACCGGAAGAAGTTTATCGTGTGTACATCGTATGCAACACATCGTTAGATGACCTTAACACAAATGCACTCTATTCGACAGTTAAGGGCAATCCTCTTGCACAAGACATCTTGACAGCAGACGGCCAACCGGCAAATGCAGGTCATTTCTGGATGACAAATGCTGACGACGACGATGCTATCGAAGTTACAATGCCCGATGATGTAACTCTTTCTCAACACAATGTTAAGACCAATCCTCTTAACCTCGGTGTGTTCAACGTAGAGCGTACAGTGGCACGTGTAGACTATAAAGCAGTAAACCCGGAGAACAGATATCCTTCGCTCGACGGTGAACTCAACATCCAACTCGTAGCAGCAGCTCCGGTTAACATGAACAACGACTTCTATTTGTGGAAGCGCGTATCGATGGACGGCACAATGAACGGTGCAGTTCGCGGCGGTCGCGAAACAAATTCAAACTGGGTTGTTGGTTACGACTATGATGCTAAATTGTCTTACACAGGTGGTGCATACAACGCAATGCTCTATCCGATGACAGACTTGTCGACACTCCAATGGACTGACCTCAACACACTTTCAGTATCGGACAACTACGGTGACAAATCGTACAAAGTATGGCGTTATTTGACCGAGAACATTATTCCTCCGGTAGTTCACGCAAGTGGCGACGGCATTACTCGCACCTATGAAAATCAAAAGAACGGTATCACAACCGGTATCGTGTTCAAGGCACGTTTGACAGCTACTACGGAAGAGCTTCAAGCAGCGATGGCAGCAGGCAAAACTATCTATATCTTCGACAACGTATGCTACGGAACATGGGACGACGTTAAAGCAGCAGTTGCTAACCCCGGTGGCGACGCAAAGAAGATTGCGCTCTTGGCAGGTTACAACCGCGCATGTGCAGGTGTTACTGCCGGTGTAGAACCCAGTGCAGCAGCAAAGGCTAACGGTGGCTTTATCGGCTACACTCCGGTTCCAGGTCAAGACTACTGCGAATGTCTGTACTACTACTGGGTACGTCACAACGACAACTTTGACAACCGCGTAATGGGTAACATGGAATTTGACATCGTTCGTAACAACGTCTACAAACTCGCTGTTACAAACATCTCGAAATATGGTCACCCGACCAGCAGCGACGACCCGGATCCGGACCCGGTAGATCCTAACGATCCCGACGAAACAAACGACTACTACTTCAAGGTTGTTGTCAAAGTTGCTAAGTGGGTTGTACGCCTCAACAATATTGAATTCTAATAAAAAACAAACTCAATGAGACTGAAAAGTCTATATTCACCTAAGTTTGCTGTCAAGGCGATTGTCGCCTTGACAGCAACCCTCGGGTGTTTCTCGTGCAACAGCGTAATCGACGACGGCGTAGCCAATTCGTGCGGTGTCGACGTATATTTCCGCTACGATTACAACATGGAAGCAGCCAACTCGTTCACCAATAAGGTCGACGGAGTGACACTTCTGGTGTTTGACGAAGCCGGCAATTTCGTTGAAAAACGCGAAGAATCGGGCGAAGCCCTTCGCGACGAAAACTACAAAATGCACCTCGACCTACACAATAAGGCGAAGTATACGTTTGTGGTTTACGGCGGTGTGGCATGTGCCGACAAGTCGTTCGACTTGATGCCGTTTGAGAGACGCTCGAACGTAAACCTTGACGAGCTTGGTGCGCAGATGCACACAGAAGCAATGGAGCAGAAGCAGTCGCTTCACCCGCTCTATTACGGCAAAGTAAACGTCGAGGTTGAAGACTATGAATTGCAAAAAGTGTATGTACCGTTGGTAAAGGACACAAACAACATCCGCGTTGTGCTCCAACAAATCAATGGCGAAGTGATTAGCGACAAAGACTTCCAATGCTACATCACCGACGACAACACTTATATGAATAACGATAACGCGATAGTACCGCAAGGCACAGTGACTTATCGTCCGTGGACACAAGGTCAGTCGGTAATCGAAGATGCATCGTGGCGCGACGAATCGCTCGACATCGATGATGGACCCGTTACGGCTGCTTACTACGAACTTTCGACAGGTCGCCTGATGGCAAGCGACGGCATCAACCAAGGTTTGAACCCGACGGCTCGCCTCGTTGTGCGCAGCGTTGAAAAAGACCGCGAAGTTATCAATATTCCTCTTGTTAAGTATCTCTTGCTGCTCAAGAGTGCTCTCTATGATGACATTACCAAACTGAATTCGCTCGTTGACCCGCGTTGGAAAAACAATATGATTTACTCAGCTGAGCCGAACCAAAACTTCTTGGATCGTATGAGTGAGTGGTCGATTGTATTCTTCCTCGATTCGAATAACCGTTGGGTTAATGTATATATAATCGTAAACGATTGGGTTGTACGAATTAATGACGCAGAATTATGATTAAAACGCACATAAAATTATTAGCCTTGTCCCTTTTCGTATGCAGCCTCACGGGATGCAGCGACAATGGCGACCAACCGACGATAAAGCCCAATGATGTGTATTTGGAGCTCGACATAGTTGCACCTAACAAAATGCAGAACATCGACCCGTCGAAAAAATCGCCTACACGCGCCTACGAAGATAAGGAGGCAGGCGAACTAATTAAAACACTGCGTTTCATTATCGTACGACCCGACGGCACGGTTGAACATAACCGCCTCTACGACTTTAATCCCATCGAAATCGAAGCTTTCGAGAAGAAGTTCAAAGTGGTAAGCGGCGAGCAAAAGCGCGTATTCGCAATAGCCAATGAGGACGCACGCTATAGCGGCGGAGCGAAGGTTGTGAACTACGACTTCGACACAATCCTGCCCGGACAGCAGTTCCCCATGGACGAGTTTTCAAATATCCAAATCAAAACATCGTCGGATACGCAAACATTGCCTACTCCGTTGGTGATGTGTATCAGCAAACGCTTTGACGTGCCCGTCAATTCCGACCTTGCCGGCGAAATCGAAATCATCCCGGCAGCTACAAAATTTACGTTTACCATAAAAAACAATAGCGATGTGTTGACGCAAAAGATAAAGTCGATAAGCATCAACAAGATAGCGCGTAACGAATATTTGTGGCCTCGCACGTCGACCGGCGACGATGTTGAGTTGTGTCTTGACGGAAATATGGTTGAATACGTAGTGCCGAGCATTGCCAACAACGAATACTATACGTTTACGCATGAGTTTTCGCCGAGTTCACCCATTGAACTCGCTCCCGGAGGAAGTTATACCGATTCGTCGTTCTACCTTACCGAGGGCAAATATACCGACGACGGCGACTTGCGTAACTATAGCATAACCTTTAATTATAATAACGGTGAAGAGATTTCGAGTACGAAGTACTTCCCGAATCTCGCACAATTGCCGCGAAATTCACACGTAGTATGCAACATTACGATTGGCGAAACGGTCGACGATGTAGCATTCACTATTGCAGTTCTTCCATTCGGTTCGGTGCCTCTTAACCCCGGATTCGGATTTTAGAGAATTCTGACTAAGAATATTATTTGAAAGATGATGAAAAAAGGTATAAAATATATTCTACTCAGTATAATAATGTCCTTGACAACCTATTCATGTCAGGACGACTTCTACGTGCCCGGCACGGAGGAGATTGGCGAAGGCATGTGCGACGTGTCGTTGCAGATAGCCTATCAACCAAATCAAACCAGCGAAACACGCTCCGCAGGCACCGCTTTGGACGCTCACTTCTATACCCCGTTGGTGTTCTTCTTCGATTCGGATGGCAATGTGGTAAGTAAATTTAAACTTGCTTCGGGCGATTTGACAAATAAACAGAATAAGCCCGTCGGCGATTCGAACTATGCCGAAGATACATATAAATATGCCGAAATTCCTCATGGCAAGATACAAGTGCCTTTCGGCCGTTATCGCATATATGTAGTTCTCGAAGGCGGTGCAGTGCCGTTTAATAGTATCACTACACTCGCAGATTTGCGTAATGTGAATGTAGCGTGGAGCTCCGACAACGCGTCGAACGCCATCTCGTTCGGCTCCTGCTCGAGCACTGATAGGGCAATTAACGTTGCCGACGACGAAAACGACTACTACGTAGACGCAAGCGGCACGGCTCACGATGCTCAGGACGGCGAGCTAATTACACTCAACCAGCCCAAACAGAGCGTATCGGCGTGGACTAAGCGTCTTGCCTCGAAAGTGTCGGTATCGTACGACGCTTCGGGCTTGAACTCCGGCATCAAAATCTATATAAAATCCGTACAAATCAAGGATATCCCCAAGACGTGCTATCTTGGACGTTGTAACACGCCGACCTCAGCAGACCAGCTTCAAGCCGGTGAGTTGATTGACTATAAGCCGGGCGTTACCGATTTTACCGGTTGGGACTATATCTGTAGCGATGAAAGCGGCAAAGCGACATTCGGCTCGTCGCACGCGCAGAACGATGGTACGAAAAACTATATGTATTTCTTTGAGAACAACCAGGGTATTGGCGAAAATCGCCATCATACACCCGCAACCGGCTGGGAACAAAGTAATTACGAAAAATATGACAACAAGTTAGGTACTTATATCGAGGTTAAGGGCTATTATGTAGACTCGAACGACCGCAACCCGAATCAAGGACCTATAACATATCGCTTCATGCTTGGACAAAACACGACGACTGACTATAACGCCAAGCGAAGCAAACACTACAAAATCACGCTCGGCTTCAATAAAGACGCCGACAACCCCGATTGGCACATCGAATATGCCGACATCCCCGACGCACTTATGCTTTCGTATGGCTCCGATTTGAAGTCGAATCTGCGTCTTAAACTTGTGTGTGAACCTACAGATAAAGTAACTGTAGATGTGACAACAAAATACAGCCATTGGTATTACGAAGGGCATAAGTATCAGAGCCTTGGTGAAGGTTCAGGTACTTTTGCAGACCCGAGTTATGGCTTCTTTACACTCGAAGACCCGGCTACGAATACCGCCTTTGTAGGCTCTAAAAGCTATGTTAGCAACGGCGACGGTACGCAAAGCGGCGCTATTCGCGAAATAGACATTCCGGTTTGGACGAGACAAATGACGTTAGGAAAGTCTCTTAGCGGTTATAATATCTTCTTCGACCACCAGCGTTATGGAAAAATCCATGCAGTGATAAAAGTCAATGGTGAGGTTCGTTACGAAAAAGATATCGACATCGTGCAAGTAAACCGACTTGAGAATCCGTCAGGTATTTGGCGTTCGTCAAGTTCTACAGCACCGTTCCATATCCGACTCTCTCGGAGAGAAGGAGAAGGCGTATATACT
>SFJG01000109.1 GCA_004555955.1 Bacteroidales bacterium
TAATAGTAATTGCCCGGAGCGTTTTTGCGGATGGCTATCGACGAAGGTGTTTCGACGGTAAGCAACGAGTCGTTGCCCAACTCCATACGAAATTGGACGTCGTCGTGGTTCTTCATGTCGAAGGTCAAGAAGTGGGCGCGCATATGTGTCGAAAGTCCGTCGCCGTGCAGATAGACGAGTGTATACATCGTGCCGGGACCTACTTTTTCGTGGCGAAGAGTGTCGACCGTAAAGGTCTCGACTATCGGCGTGCCGTTGGTGGCATCGTTGCGGTTAAGAGTCCATTGCGTGGAAGCATAAACGCCGAACGCTGCCAAAAGGAGTAAAATGGTTATAAGTTTTCTCATAATATTGGTTTTATGTTAGCGAATTTTACGACAGAAATCTATTCGGGCTGAAAGTTCGCAAAAAAACTCGAGAATAAAAAGCGAAAACGTGTAAAATTGCCGTACGAAAGCGACAAAAAAGCGCACCCGTTGTGGATGCGCTTTTTCGTTATATAAGTCTAAAACTTACTTCAAAGCAGCTTTACCAGTAGTAAAGTTGAGCGAAACAACTTGACCTGCACCGGCGTTAACGCGTTGTTGGTCACCACCTGTACCGCGGTAAGCAATAGCGTCGCCGAAGAAGATGAACTCACTTTGCCACCAGTCGCCGAGCCATTGAGAATTATCGCTATTGAGCGGGTGAACGCAGAGACGGAGTTCGCCGTCGGCAGCAAGAACAGGCGAAGTAAATACGCCATCGGCAGTTGTCGGTACGTTGAACAACCAGTTAGCGTCGTCGTTCCAAACGCCACCTGCGCAAGAACCGTAAACGTATACGTTCGGCGCGAATACGTTAACAACGAATTCGAAGCCTGCGTTGCCGAGTTTCTTTTCAACGCCGAAGAGATACCAACCGGCCTTCGAGAGAGCGATGTTACCATTGTCGTTAACGAAATCAACACCTGCTACGTTCGAAACGAGAGAAGCGCCGTTGTAGCCGAATTCGCCACCGTCCCAAGCTGCGTTTGTGTTGAACTTGAAGCCCTTGTTTTCTCCAACGAAAGCCAATACCCAGTACTTCCAAGAATCTTTAGCACCGTTATCGTTAGCCCAAGCGGGAACCATTGTCGAAGCGTTTTTCCAGTCCCAACCGCAGAAGTCGCCAATCATGTACATTGTCGGAACGACTTTAGCCACCTTGAACGTATTGTTGAGCATGTCGATAGTGATGCTGTAAAGACCATCTTCAGCAATATTAATAGCCATAGCCGCTTCGCCATAAGCGAGGTCGCCCGAAGTAGAGTTGTCGTTAGCAGCACCCCAAACATAGAGGAAGCTGTTGTCGGGGTCAGCCTTAGCGCTTTCAAGACCCTTGGAGCCAATGAATTGGATAGAGCCTTTTTTCAACTCAACAGTAGCCGAGAAGATAGGATCGTCGTAGAGGTCAGTGTCAGCGTGGTCGAGCTTGATAAGACTCTTATCCCAACCGTCGCCGAACCAAACGTCGGTAACAACGTAGTAAGCCGGGTCGATAACGATACCGAGGTCGATAGGAGTAACCACAACCTTAGTAGCCATCAAATAAGTGTCTTTAGCGAAAGCAACACGCGAAGTGCCGTCGGTAAGATACGGGATGAAGCGGAACCAAAGAGGTTTAGCGTTCGGTGTTTTGCCGTAGAACGAACGGAAAGCAGCGTTAATGTTGTTTGCTTGGATAGCGCCATCGCTCATTTTATATTGCTTGTATTCAGCAAAAGTTTCGTCAGCGGCGATTTGCACGTCATAATCGACGCCTGTACCTGCGTTGAGCGCGGGTGTTGCTGTAGTGTTAACCAATGTGAGTTGGTGTGTAGTCTGAACATTGTTGAGGTTGAGCGCGTCAATCAAGTCAGAACCCGGCGCTACGGTCAATCCGTTAACGGAAGTGATAGGCGCTTGCGGATTCGACTGCGGAAGAGCCTCATCATAGTCGTCGCAGGCTACGAAGCCAAGTGCGAGGACCGACATTAAAAATATACCTAATTTTTTCATATTGTATTCTCTGTTTTTTGGCTTTCATCGGGGTGCGTGCCCGCGGTGGGTAGCACCCCTACGAAGCCTTTTAAGGTTATTATTTTACTTCTGCGTAACCGGTTGCAAAGTTGAGGTAAACTTTAGCACCTGCAGCGTTACCAACACGTGCTTGGTCGCCACCGTTACCGCGGTAAGCAATCTTCTTGTCGAAGAAGATGAACTCGGTGTGCCACCAGTCACCGCCCCAGTAACCACCTTCAGTGTCTTCGGGGTGGATGCACAAACGCAAGCAACCGCCTTCTTCAGTACCCGGAGTAGCCACAAGTGCGGGCGATTCGAACATACCTTCGGCAGTGTCAGGAACTGACAATGTCCAGTTATCGTCGTCACCCCAGTTGCCACCGTTAGCAGGACCGTAGACGTAAACCTTCGGCGGGAATACGTTGAGAGTGTATTTGAAATCGCGACCTTCGATAGCGATGTCGATAGCGAAGATATACCAACCACTCTTGTTAAGACCGATGTTACCACCTGCGTCTACCATCTCAAGACCCGGAACGGTTGTCTTGAATGTAACGCCTGCGAAACCGAAGTCGCTGCCATCCCAAGCAGTTTTCTTGTTAAACTTGAAGCCTTGACCACCTTGGTCAGCACCCTTAACGTAGCGGATGCACCAGAACTTAGCGGGATAAGAGTGAACGGGAACCATTTCTGCGCAGTTACCCCAGTCCCAACCGCAGAATTCGCCAATCATATAGAAGTTCGACGGAAGTTCTACTGCCGGCAATGCGAAGTAAGGAATAGTGTTGATTGTAATTGCGTTCGAAGTAATTTCGCTACCTTCGATGAGAGCGC
Source organism: Bacteroidales bacterium (assembly GCA_004555955.1). Taxonomy (GTDB): domain Bacteria; phylum Bacteroidota; class Bacteroidia; order Bacteroidales; family Muribaculaceae; genus Limisoma. The sequence continues at coordinate 2,856 of SFJG01000109.1, forward strand.
TGCTCACCTTAGAGTGAACGCGAATAGTCACGGGAATAGTGCCGGATTCAGCAGCAGCAAGAGCAGCATCGATGTCGGCTTGTTCAGTCCAACCGTAAGCCGAGCAAACAGCCATAGCAAAATCGTTGGCATCAATTTGGATGTCGCAAGTGTGGAACGTACCGCTAACGGTAGCTGCATGTTCGAAAGTTGCGTCAGTAGCTACTTCTACAGTGTAGTCGCACACTGCGCTGTAGCCATAGTCGGGTTGCGAGAAAGTCAAGTTGACAGTACCCGCATTGATTAAGTCGTAGACACCGTTGCTGAACTGCGGCTGATTGAGCACGAAAGTTGTCGGTGCTTTATATTCTGCAATTTTGTTGGCGGGTTCGTCTTCGATACACGAAGTGAACATTGCTGCTGTAGCAAATGCCATCAATAAATATTTCAATTTCATTGCATTAACTGTTTAAGGATTAATAGCCTGGATTCTGGATTGAAGCAAACTCCGGTTGCGCGGCAATCAAGTTAGCAGGAAGCGGGAATACTGTTTGGTAGTCGTTGATGTCGGTACCTTCGTAAACGCCACCTTTCCAAGCCCAGTTGTAACCGCTGGTAAACTTGTGATAGCGAACGAGGTCGGAACGACGGTGATTTTCCCAGTAGAGCTCACGAGCGCGCTCGTCGAGAAGAGCGTCAGAGGTAAGGTTGCTCCAAGCAGCCGCACCTGCACGTTCGCGCACTACGTTGACAGCAGCGAGAGCCGAAGCGGCATCGCCTTGACCGCCGAGAACGAAGCACTCAGCCTTCATAAGATATACGTCGGCGAGACGGAACAACGGGAGGTCGGTGTCGGGGTGAACGTTTGCGCTCAAAGCCTTCGAAGCGGCAGAGATGTTGTCGATGGTTACAGGAGCTGTTTCATCGTTGAGATAGAACGTACCATCTTCCTTAGTCAGCAAGTTGGTAAACTTGATAGCAGCATAACCGTTGTTGTACTTAGAGTAGTCGGTATTTTCTTTAGTGAAACCGGCAGCTTCTTTGCACCAGAGGTCATCGCGAACGTCGTTCGCATCGATAAACTTGTCAGAGAATTGTTCGCGAGCGTGCATACAGCCCCATTGGTCGTTGATACCATAGTCGGCGCAAGCCATTTTGTATTTGCTCTTAGCGATGTCGACTTCTGCGTAGGTGTTAGCACTACCGTTGCTCAAAGCGGCAGCCATCAAGTAGCGAGTACCGCCGTAAGCTTGTGTGTAAGTGTTTTCGTAAGGAACACCCCAAAGGATTTCGTTTTCGTCGGGTTTCGAACCACCGGGCATGTAACGGTCGTTGTTAGCCGAGAACACAGCAAGATAGTGGTTAGCCAAACCGGAGTTCTTGAAACCGCCACCTTGGTGGTTAGCGATGATTTGGTTGCAGAGGTCGAGACATTCTGCATAGTGGTTTTCGCCAACGTAGATTTCTGCGTTAAGGTAAACCTTTGCGAGAAGAGTCTTAACGCCGTCGAGACCAACACGACCATAGACCAATTTAGCGTCGGCAGGCCATGTAGCGATGATGTCCTTAAGTTCGGCAACGAGCTTAGCATAAAGGTCTTTGCGAACGATAGGAGTCGGGTTAGTACCGTAAGGCACTGTTTCGTCTACCCAACCGGCATTACCCCACATGTCGAGCACGTTGTAGTAAGCAAGAGCGCGGATGGCGCGAGCCTCGCGAACGTATTGAGCAGCGCAGTTCATCGTAGTTTTGTTGTTCAATTCGATGCCTGAAGCTTCAACTTGACGGATGAAGTCGTTGCAGATAGCGATGATAACATACAAACGGCTGTAAGTACCGTAAACAAGACCGTGACCGTTAGTCCAAGAGCCCTTAACGATGTTGTCGACACCGTCCTCGGTGTAAATCCAAGCACATTCGTCGGTCGACTTTTCGTTGAGTATAAACAAAGCACGTTGGTAGCACGATTTACCGGCGTCCATACCCTTAAGGTCGGCAGAGCCTTCGCCCGATTGACCGGAAACGGCGAGTACGGAATAACATTTATTTAAGGCCTGAGGCAAATAAGTGTCAGGATCGTTCGCAATGTCTGCCCAAGTGAACGACCTCGGGTCTTCGGGAGTCAAGTCGAGGTCGTTGACACAAGACGTCGACATAGCACCAAGACCGAGAACGACTGCGGCAGAGGCTATTAATTTATTGATAGATTTCATATTGTTTTCTATATTAATTAAATGTTAGAATGTAGCAACCAAACCAAGAGTGTAGGTTGTAGGACGCGGATAAACGTTGTTGTCGATACCGCTGAATGTTTCAGGATCCAAACCGTTATACTTGGTGATTACGAACGGATTTTGAACAGCGCCGTAGAGACGGAGGCGAAGTCTTTCTTTGCAGAGATCCTTCCAAGTGTAACCAAGAGTGATGTTGTCAACGCGGAGGAAGTTACCGTTGCGGAGATAGTAGTCGCTCAAGTAGAGGTTTTGACCGGTTTCGCCGGTGAAGTAAACGTCGCAGTCAACGAGGTTTGTCAAGTGAGTGTTAACCCAAGTGCGGTTCAACACGTTGCGTTGCGAAAGTACGTTGTTGTAAACTTTAGCACCGAAGTTAGCGCGAAGAGTCAAGCCGAAGTCCCAGTTCTTATAGTTGAACGTGTTGCTCATCGACATAGTGACCTTCGGGTCTTTTTGATAACGGAATACGCGGTCGTTGTCGTCGATAGCGCCGTTACCGTCTTGGTCAACAAATTCGCCTTCAATCGGGTTACCTGCTTCGTCATAAACTTGCTCGAAGAGGTAGTAAGTAAATGCAGGATAGCCTACTTTGTGAGCTTGAACGAGGTTGTTCGTACCACCGCTGATGCCTGTAACGGCAACGAAAGCGTTGGGGTCGTCGGTGTTGTTAAGTTTTGTGATTTCGTTCTTGTTCCAACCAACGTTGTAGTCGATAGTCCAAGTGAAGTCCTTAGTAACAATCGGTTTAGCGTTGATAGCGAATTCAAGACCGATGTTTCTCATCGTACCTACGTTGATAGTCATCTCGTTGGTAGTAGCCGAGCCGATAGGCACAGTTACGTTACAGAGAAGGTCTTTGGTGTCGCGGAGATACCAGTCCAAAGAAGCGTTGATACGGTTGTTGAGGAACGAAACGTCGATACCGGCGTTGTAAGTAGTAGTTTCCTCCCACTTGAGGTCTTTAACATATCCACCCGGATAGAGAGTTTGTTGATATGTGATTTCGCCTGTTTCGGGGT
>SFJG01000110.1 GCA_004555955.1 Bacteroidales bacterium
AGTAGGGTCGCGGCTTGCTGCGACCTACCAGGCGATAGTTTTTCGTTTTGCAAAGTCTCCGACTTAGCATGGACAATGAGCAAAATCTATGCAATTTAGCTCATTGTTTTATAGGGGTGACATCTGACCCCACCTAGCCGCAAGCGGCAAGGTGGGGCTAACCGAGTACCGCAAGCTCTCCAAGCTTGCATCTTGACGATAACGAGTTACTCGTTCTACGCCGGTCTTGTCCCCACCTAGCCGAGAGCTCTTTGAGCTAGCATCTTGACGGTAACCCAATTGGCTTCCACACGCCTACCCGGTCGCACCGAGGCGCGACCCTACGTCCGAATGGTATTTTCTGCGATGTATTATGTTGAAAATAAGCAAAGTAACCATTTAGGGCTGATTCCTGCAAATGGATTCAGCCCTAATTTTTCAACTGCTCAAAAATTTTTATCGGACAGCAATAATTATTTTATCAAGATTTTAGCTGTTTGGCAAGAATTATTGCCGTATGCTGTGACAAAATATATTCCTAAAGGAAGACATTTTGCGTCTATTACCGTAGAGCTCTCGCCACTTGTTTTGGCAGATGCTACAGCAATTCCGGCAGAGTTAAAGATGGTGATGCTTTTTACAGATTCACTGTGATTTACGACAATCTGCTCGCCAAGAACCTTAGCATCAAGCTTATTCGGAGCATGCGAGTCGGGAACAATAGTGTCAACACCGGCAAAACCGGGGTAAATGGCGGTCATGTCTCCGATGGCGAGTTTGCATCCATTAACGGCAGCACCGGTGAGGTATAGAGTCATGGCCTGCAGAGTAATGGGGTAGCGATATACGGCGAAAGCCTCTTCATTCTCCTTAAAGTCGACGCGATACAGATTGTCTCCGGCTTCCATGTCTTCAGCAGTGAGGCTAAAACTCTTCCCCATTGCATCAACAAACTGGAATGTGATGGTTTTCATGATATCAGGGCTGTCAAAAACCTTAAGAGTCAATGCGTCGGGGAGCGAGTAGATAGTTCGTTTAGGAGAGAATTTGACGTATGTGCCACGCCCGGTAGTTAGGTCAAAGCTGATGTTTGCACCACTTGTCCAGCTAGTAGGGATAGAAGTATAATCAATTACTTTGTTTTTTACTGCAGAGGAGAAAGTGGCCTTGAAATCGCCGCTTTCAATATTGCTAAATTGCTCAACGACCTTATAATGCTGAGGGACTATTTGTACAGTGACCGGGAAGCTGAAACTAACGTCTCCAATGCTTCCGGTGACAGTGGTTTCGCCATCCTGTAAACCGGTGATAACACCGTCTGGTGTAATGTCAACAAAACCTTCAGGCGAAGAAGTCCAGGCAAAAGCGCCGACATCAATGCCAACTCTGCCTGTTTCCATCACGCCGTAAATCCCGCTGATTTGTCTTGGTGAGTCATCGACGAGGAGCGCAGAGAAATCAGGCTTCACTTCAGTGATTCCGATGGTGTTTACAGCAAGTTCAGCGGAGAAGTCGGCGTAGCGTGCTATAATCTTTCCGCTACCGGCGACTTCGGCTGCGTGAAAAATGGCATCGTCATCGACGTATCCAATTGATTCCGGCTCAACGGTAAATGAGCATCCCTGCAGGTCGCCGTCTAAGACTTCGTCGTATTGGTTGAAAGACATGACGCGGAGAGGAGTTCGGGAGATGACCATTGGCGAAATTGACGGGAGGCTGAAAGTGAGGTGGTGTATATTTTTGTCTTCCGGTGCGAGAGAGATAGCGAGCGCAGCGTCAACGACAGGGCGTACAGAGCCACGCCCGGGCAAGTTGAGCATTTTTTCGTCGATAACGATAGCTGCACTGCCGCCGCTGTCAAAGTTGACTACATCCCAAGCACCACGCTCCACCAGCCAAGCGGATAGCTCAATACAGTCAACTCCGGCGCTTTGGCTTGAAAGCTCGGTGGTGGCGATATAAAGCTTAGTTTTGTCTTGCGAGATTCCGGCCATAACTCGGCTTGAAAGCTCATATTCTCGGCCGTTTTCAAAGTTGTTAAACTCACCGTCGTGCAGGACGCCGTCATGAACTATGCTTGGATATCCGTGAAAGGCGTTGAGAATGTTCTGTGGAGCATTTCCCCATCCGGGAGAGTTAAAAGTCTGTGTTATGGTGAGCGTTTCGCCCACAGCGATATGCCCATCAAGAGCACCGCGCTTACCACCTTGTAGGAAGATGACGTATTGGTCTTCAGCGGTCTGTATAGGAGTGGAAGATATATTTGTGACTAAACATCTGATAGGGTCTCCGTTTACTCTCCATTTGTCGAGAGGCTTGATTGCGATATAGTCGCCATCGGCAGATAGTTGAGTGCCGTTGAGGCTGTTGAAAAGCGTGCAATCCGCTTTCACTCCGGATGCGGGAGCGTTATAGATGTCGATGGTGACGTTAGTTCCGTCTTGCGTAGTGATGAAAGAGTTAAGGTTAGGTAAGAAAACTTCCGCTTTTCCCTCGTCGGTGATAGCGAGGATGGAGCGTCCCCATTTGGTGTAAGTGACTTCACCTTCGCAGATGTTGAGTCCGATGCAAATACCGTCGTCGTAGCTGAAAAAGTCGTGGTTCCAAGCGACTTTTACCTGGTGACCCGGGCGAGAATTTTCGCGGAAATGAGTCATCACGTCCCATCGAAGGACGTCCGGTACTTGGTGACGGCTCTGTGCCTGCTCAATTTTCGCGTATGGGTTTGTGAGGTCAACTTCAACGAGCCAAACGATAACCGGTTTTTGTGGATAAATGACCTTTGTATATTTCATGCCAGGTCCTACAGTGTATGACTCAACAGTGTTTGCTACGCCCCAGTCGTATTTCAGCTCTTGGGCGCGAATAACGAAAGCCATAGCTATCGCAATGAGGGAGAAGAAAATTTTTTTCATGATGATAGAATATTTCGTTTTTGCAAATATATGAATTATTTTTCATTTAGTGTTTTCATTTAGCCGCCAAAACATGGTGATAGTAACGCAAAAAAATGCCGAAAAACGATAGCCCGACGGCGGAGCCGGACTGCCCCGTATTATGTAGATAATCAGCAACCTGCCTTACATCCACACGTCATCCCGGTCGCACCGAGGCGCGACCCTACGACCACTCCGTATTATGTAGATAATCAGCAACCTGCTTTACATCCACACGATACACGACAAACGATAATCCGCTGAAGTTCAGCTATATACATATGTTCCTTCAAATAATATTGCGTTAATAAAAGTTAAAGTGTTGTTTTGCTCTTGCAAATAGCATTTTTGTGCTTACCTTTGCAGTGTACTAATTAACTAATACACTAAAACAACAAAACAATTAAACAAAACTAAACAACTAAACAATCAAACAAAACTAAACAACAAAAACGACGATTTCTGAATCGGGTGCTGAAACAAACAACTCTCAATCTCTCAGGAAACCCACCCGGTTCAGGAATCTTAAAAAAGAAACAAAACAATGGAGGAAATGAAATTAATTACAATCAACGGCATGACATTCGACTACGGTCGGAAAAACCGCAAAGTGTTCGACAACTTCTCGTTGACATTCGAACGCGGCTCAATCTACGGTTTGCTGGGCAAAAACGGCACGGGCAAATCGACGTTACTCTACCTGATGTGCGGACTACTTCGCGCCCGCACTGGTTCAATCACATTCAACGGCCACGACGTAACCCGTCGGCAACCGTCGGTGCTGAGCGACATCTTTATCGTGCCCGAGGAATTCGACCTGCCGAAGGTGTCGTTCAGCAGTTATGTGAAAGCCAACGAGGTGTTCTACCCGAAGTTTAGCCGCGAGGTGCTCGACACGTGCTTGCAGCATTTCGACATGGACATCAACATCAACCTCGGCGAACTGTCGTTGGGACAGAAGAAGAAAGCGTTTATGTGCTTTGCATTGGCGACCAACACGTCGCTACTGCTGATGGACGAGCCGACCAACGGCTTCGACATACCGTCGAAGAGCCAGATGCGGAAGGTGATTGCGTCGGGCATGAACGATGAACGCACTATCATCATCTCGACACACCAGGTGCGCGACGTGGAGAACCTGCTCGACCGGGTGGTTATGATTGACCGCGGAGAAGTGCTTATCGACAAGACCTGTATGGAACTCACCGAGAAGTTCTGCTTTGCCGAACAACCTCTGTCGGAGCCAACCGACGACTCGCTCTACGTACAGCAGTCGCTCAACGGCAACAGCGTGATTATGGAGAATCGCGAGGGCGAAGAGAGCAACCTCAACCTCGAACTGCTCTTCAACGCAATGCTTTCAAATCGAGAAAAAATGACCGAAATCATCAACAAATAATACCCAAGCAACAATGAACGCAACAAAAAATACATTCAGCCTAACACGCCTCGGGCTACTGCTCAAAAGAGAATATAGCGTAAACTGGAAGCAACACGTCTATCGGCTGTTGGCAATCTACGGGACATTCTTGTTAACTCTGTTTATGACGATGTTGACAAACGATCCCTACACACCGAGCGCACAGACGATTCATCACTTCACCGATATTGTCGCCTTCGTCTGCGGAGTGGTTTCGATGGTCTATCTGTCGCAGATGATGAAACCGATGGAGACAAAGACGTCGCGCATCAACTATCTGATGCTGCCGGCAACCAACGCCGAGAAGTTTGTCAGCCGTCTGCTGATGGCAACCGTCGGCTTTTGGATAACCGCCATCGTTGCATTGGCATTTGCAACGGCGAGCCGCTACATCTTTATGCCATTCATGTACGTCAATCCCGACCTCTACCACCCGATATTTGGCAACGTAATGGCAGAATTTTTCGACTTCAGCGGTCCCATAACCTTTAATGAAATCATAATGAACGAATTCGAAGCCGGTATGTTTGTATTAATGTTTGTCATCTGGGGCTATACCATATATATGCTCGGCGGTAACATCTGGTATAAAAACGCCTTCATCAAGACCGTAGCCGCAATGACCGTCATCACCATATTGGGCAACATCGTGCTCATCTCGCTGATTTCGGCATTCGAATCTGAAATCACAAAAGAAATCTTCACCATACTACTCAACACGGCAACCGGCGTATTCACAGTCCTTACGATAGTCAATATCTGGCTGAGTTACAGACTATTCCGCCGCGCACAAGTAATCCGCAACCTAAAGAACATGTTATGAATTTCAAAGAAAGCAAACCCATATACTTGCAAATCGCGGACCGCATAATGGACGAGATTTTGCAGAAGATATATCCCGAAGAAGGGCGCATACCATCGGTGCGCGAATATGCAGCCACCGTAGAGGTAAACGCCAACACCGTAGCACGCTCGTTCGACTACCTTCAGAGCCGGGAAATCATCTACAACCGCCGAGGGATAGGCTACTTCGTGAGCGCCCAAGCCCGTGCGACGATAAAAGAAATGCGCAAACGCGAATTCATCGACGGCGACCTGCCCGAACTCTTTCGCAAGATGAGCCTGCTGGGCATCTCTATCGACGAAATCATCGAAAATTACAACAACCAACACAAATAAAAAGAAAAATAACTCAATCAACACAACCGTTGCAACTTTTCGACGAGTCACGAACGTCTAAAGCACAGCAACAGCGAAACAACCAAAATAACGACAATGAAACGAATAACAATTGTATCAGTAGCCCTACTTGCCACGATAGCAGCGAATGCCGGCGTGGTAAACGGCACGGTAGTCGACGAGAAAGGGAACCCGGTGGAATATGCCACCGTGGTTGCCCTCCGCGACAAGAAGCAATGTGCGGGAACAGTGACCGACAGCATCGGCTCGTATAGTATGAACGTAGCCGACGGTGCTTACACCTTCGTATTTACCTCCGTGGGCTACAAAGCAGCCGAAAAGGACGAAACCGTCAAAGGCAAGACACGTGTCGACGCCACTATGGAAACCAATTCGGCAGTGCTTAAAGAAGTTAACGTTACCGCATCGGCGATACGCCGCGAAGCCGACCGCTTTGTGATGAACATAGAAAACATGCCGGG
>SFJG01000021.1 GCA_004555955.1 Bacteroidales bacterium
TAGCGAGGTAGGGGAAGTAGTTGCCCGGGATATCTTGTTGACCGGTAACACCCCAACCGAGACGCAACTTAAGTTCGTTGACAACGTCTTGAGCGTCTTTCATAAACGACATGTTGCTAATCTTCCAACCCAAAGCAACAGCGGGGAAGAGACCCCAACGAGTGTCTTCAGAGAAGCGAGAAGAAGCATCGTCACGAAGAGTAACAGTCAAGAGGTAAGTATCTTTGAACATATAGTTCAAACGTCCGTAGAACGAAAGGAGTTGAAGTTCGTTAACCCAAGGAATTGTCGGAGTATCGTGGAAGATAGTACCGATTTTTGAGTACGATTCAGTGTTAGTAAGCAAAGTGTATTCGCCTGTAGCGTTGTCGTAAGTCGGCGTAAGATAGCCCGGCGACATGATTGTTCCGGCATCGCCGAAGCCACGGTTTTTGAAGTGTTGCCAAGAATAACCTGCGATGAAGTCGATGTTAGAATCGATAGCGTCGATTTGCTTCTTATAGTTCAAGTAGAACTCAAGAAGAGTGTTTTGCTTCATTTGCCAAGTGTAAGTTTGAACAGAAGCGCCGTCGCGGTCGAAGTTCTTCCAAGCGAGGGGAGAGTTCTCGGCGATTGTGTTGTATTCCTTAGTGCGCGACCAGTCGTAACCGAGGTTCAAGTTAGCGTGGAGGTCGGGGAGGAAGTGGAAAGCATAGTCGAGTTGCAAGTTGCCGTTCGAACGGAGCACGTCGGCATAGTTGTCGCGTTCGTTCATAAGAGCAACGGGGTTCTCTGTAGCGTTGATGTTGTAAGTAGCACCGTTACGCCATACGAAGTAGCCGTTATAGAGAGAGCGGCAAGCGCACGACTTAGCCGACATAGGATAGTCGTAATAAGTTTCTTGAGTCGGGTCGAAAGCGATAGCAGCGCCTACGATACCACCACCGTCAACGAAGTTGTTGTGGAAGTAGTAACCTTTAGCGTTCAATTGTACGCTCAAGTGACCGTCGAAGAATTTCGGAGTCAAGTTGATACCTGCAGTCAAGCGGTCCATGCTCGAACCGTGAACGATACCATTGTTTTGAGTGTAGTTAACGCTTACACGATAAGGAAGGATGCCGGCAGCACCACCAACGCTGAGGTTGTAGTCGTGCGATACGGAAGTGCGGAGCACGTCGTCTTGCCAGTCGTGGTTGTCACGCCATTTGCGGTCGAGATAAGCGTTGTTGTGCGGGTCGCGCTTTGCAGCTGGGTCGCCAACGGGGCCGAATGCCAAAGTAGCGTCGTGGCCTGCGCCCCAATAGTTAGTGATAACTTCTCTAAATTCGGGAGCAGTGAGCACGTCAACAGTCTTTCTTGCTTTGTTGACATACATGTTAGCCGAGAAGTTAACTTGCGGCTTACCGGATTTACCTTTCTTTGTTGTGATGATGATGACACCGTTAGATGCACGCGAACCGTAGATAGCGGTTGCCGAAGCATCCTTGAGGACGGTCATCGATTCTACGTTGTCGGGGCTTACCATAGCCAACGGGTTCGACATACCTTGCACTGAAGTGTTGTCGATGGGCACACCGTCGATGACGATAAGCGGGTCGTTGGTAGCGTTCAACGACGAACCACCACGGATACGAATTGTAGCGTTGGCTTGAGGGTCACCACCTGCAGATGTTACAACAACACCCGGAGATTTACCAACCAACAGGTCTTGCGCCGAAGTTGCCAAGCCGGCTTCGATTTCGTCGGGCTTAACCACCGACACCGAACCGGTTGCGTCTTCTTTCTTGACTGTACCGTAACCGATGGCTACCACTTCGTCAAGAACCACGCTGTTCTCTTTGAGAACGACCTTGATTTCTGTTTGGCCGTTGACGGCTACTTCCTGTGTCAAATATCCGATGTAGGATACTTGAAGTACGGCGTCTTTAGGCACGTTAATTGAAAATTTACCGTCAAAGTCCGTAGCCTGTCCGACTGCGGTCCCTTTGGCTAACACGTTGGCGCCTATAATAGGCTCGCCTTGTTCATCGGTAACAGTACCCTGTACGGTCACCGTCTGTGCGAATGCAGGTATCGCCGCTAACAATGCAATTAAGAATGTCATTAGCGTCCTACAATTCAGCTGAAAACAAAAACTCTTCATTTAAGAATTGATTTAGTTTTACATTGGTATTAATACTCACTAATTATTTTTCTCTCTTGAAAATTACTGCCATTATCTGACTATACCACAAAGGAAAAGCCCCCTTTTCATAGTAGAGGATACCGAACCATAAGCGTTACATTCATACAACAACAATAGTTTTGCTTGCAAACTTAATATTTTTTTTGCGAACATTATAATTTTTTGTGCCCATTTTTTTGATACCGACAAAAATTTAACAATAGTTAATCGCGGAAATTTTGCTTTTTTTACAACCGATACCGGATTTTACACCTTATATAATATATACGCGCGGCTCAAGATTCGTTGTCAGTCCTTGCAATTTATAGTAATGATGTCGGACAAGCGGGTCGAATAGAGTCGGGAGGCGTGTTCGCGGCGCACCATGTCGGCAAGTCCGGAGCCCAGCGACGCCAGATGGACACCGGCGCCGTCGATGCGATGGTTCACGCTGTCGAGCGTACGCATCAGCCGCTGACGTTTCTCGAAGTCGGACATATCGGTGAACAGGCTCGGCTGAACACCACGACTTCCGGCAACGCGGCTCACGATGATGCCCGCCTTCTTATAGCCCAAGCGCGGCAGATAGACTTGGTCGAGCGCCGCCAGCGCAGCTCGCAGAATCTTCGTGGTGTCTTGCGTCGGTTCGTCGAGCAGACACCGTGCGGCATTGGCATAATAGGGTTCGTATTGGCTAAACCGATTGGTAGCCACAAAAGCTTGAACTTCAACGGCATACAGTCCCTGTTCGCGTAGCCGATGTCCTACCGTCGTGGCGAAGGCAGCCATCGAGCGGCGCAGTTGGTCGAGTTGATAGAGCGCACGTTCGAACGAATGCGACGACGTGATGGTTTTGTGGTCGGCTGGCACCGGTTCGTCGACCACACAAGGCTCGCCGTTGAGTTCGCGCCACGTGCGTTCGCCAACGACGGTAAACAGAGCACGCACCTCCGACTGACTCATCCGCGCAAAATCGAGCGCCGTCTTTACCCCGCGCGACAGCAGTCGCTTGGCGTTCCGGCGCCCTACGCCCCACACATCGCCCACCTCGGTCAGACTCATCGCTTTCTCTGCTTTCGCCGTACTATCGACGACGCAACAGCCCCGATAGCCGGGATATTTCTTGGCAAATCGCGACGCAATCTTGGCAAGCGTTTTGGTTGGAGCAATGCCCACCGAAACCGGAATGCCTACGTTTTTGCGAACCAAATGCGCCACGTCGCGACCATACACATCGAGTCGGCTACGGTCGTCGCCGAGATGCAGAAAAGCCTCGTCAATCGAATAGACCTCGATGCTTTCAGCCACGCCGCGCAAAGTGGTCATCACCCGCGCCGACATATCGCCGTAGAGGCGGAAATTGCTCGAAAACACCTCGACATGCTCGCGTTCGACCGTCTCGCGAATCTTAAAAAGCGGGTCGCCGCGACGAATGCCCAACGCCTTTGCCTCGTTCGAGAGTGCAACGGCACACCCGTCGTTGTTGCTCAACACAATGACCGGGCGTCCGAGCAATTCGGGACGAAAAACCCGCTCGCACGACACAAAGAAGTTGTTGCAGTCGACAAGTCCAATCATATCTTCCTTCGACGACGATTTGCTTTGATGGTGTAAACGACGATACCCCAAACCATAAACTCGTTGTCTTCAGTCACTTCGATAGGCTGATAGTTACGGTTCGACGGCATCAACAGGAGTCGGCGGTCGGGCGTGATTTCGATGCGCTTGAGCGTAAATTCGCCATCGAGGCAGCACACAGCCAGGTCGCCGTTTTCAGGGTCGAGCGACTTGTCGATAACCAGGATATCACCTTCAGTGATGCCCTCTTCACTCATCGAGTCGCCCACAACGCGCCCGTAGAACGTCGAAGACGGGTGCTCTATCAAGTCGCGATTGAGGTCGATGCAGTCGTGCACATAGTCTTGCGCCGGACTCGGGAAGCCCGCGCGAATCCCATCATCGGCATACGACAATTCCAGCACCGTCGACACGTCGGCAGGATATATCTTCAAATCTCCACTCATTGGTTTGTCAAATCTTGGTTATGCAAAGATACAAAATTTCAATATTACAACAATCTTTGTAATTATCGAAAAAATACGTATCTTTGCAGAGCACGAAAGTGCGCCGAGGGCATTGCCTCGGATTGTATAACTAATTATTACCGATTTGGACCCAGACCCTTATTTATCCGTATTAAGTCAGATAATATGCGCCACGGATTGCGCAGACCCACTTTTTATTGCCCATGCACCGACAGCAAGTAGCGTTGTGGCTCTCCTTACAGCCATTGCCGCCCTACTTTGTTCGGCGTTTGTTTCCGGCTCGGAAACAGCATTTTTTGCGCTGACTGATACCGACATCGACGAAATCGAAAACGAAGAAAAACAATCGAAGATTCGGAAACTCCTCGAACGCCCCGAACAACTTCTTGCCACCATTCTGATTACCAACAACTTGGTAAACATCGCAATTGTAATTCTTTGTAATTACGCCATGGAGCAAATGTTCGATTTCCACTACGAATGGCTCGACTTCGTCGTTAAGTCGGTAATTCTCACCTTCATCTTGCTGCTTTTCGGCGAAATTATGCCTAAACTCTACTCCAACAACCACTCGATGCGCTGGGCGCTGTTCGCTTGCGACGGGCTTACCGCAATTTCGGCATTTTTCGCACCCGCGTCGCGTACGATGGCGGCAAGTTCGTCGATTGTGCGCAAGGTGGTCACAAAGAAATCGGACGACATCTCGCTGACCGACCTCAGTAATGCACTGGAAATCACCAATGTAGAAGAAGGCAAAGAGAAAACGATGCTTCAAGAGATTCTGAAATTCGGCGGCAAAAGCGTGTCGGAAATCATGACACCGCGCGTCGACGTCACCGACATCGACACGGAAGCAACCTTTACCCAACTCCTTGCCCTAATCCGCGAAACAGGCTACTCCCGAATCCCCGTCTACGAAGGCAACCAAGACAACATTAAAGGCGTCATCTATGCAAAAGACGTGCTACCCCACCTCGAACGCGACGACAATTTCGACTGGGTGTCGCTCGTCAGAAAACCGATGTTCGTCCCCGAAGGACGTATGATTGACGATATCCTCGAAGACTTCCGCAAAAACAAAATCCATATAGCCATCGTCGTCGACGAATATGGCTGCACGCAAGGTATCGTCACCCTCGAAGACGTGCTCGAAGAAATCGTCGGCGAAATCAACGACGAATACGATGACGACGAAAAATACTACACCCGAATAGCGCCCGACACCTACCAATTCCAGGCGCGCACCCAACTCAACGACTTCTATCGCATCACGGGGCTCGACGAAGACGAGTTTAAAGACGTTGAAGAAGATGCCGAAACCATCGCCGGACTGCTACTCAACATCAAACACGACTTCCCTACCGCGAAGGAAGTTATCGAATTCGGCCGTTGCCGCTTCGTGGTAGAAAAAGTAGAGCGTCACCGCATTGAAGTCGTTCAAGTTACAATAAAATCGGTTAACGATACGGAAGAATCGGCTGAACAATGAAATTCGGAGCAGTTATAATATGTGCCGCATTGGTATTAACCTGTGCATGTTCGCGGTCGCCGAAACCTATGCCGCGCCCCGTGGCATACCCCTTCATTGCCCGCGCCTACGACACCACCTACTGCACCGCCTCCGAACAATTCAACCTCCAACTCAACTCCCAAGCCAAAATTACCGACCGCAATCCGGGAGACTCCAAATGTCCGAACTTCGAAGTGCGCTACGAAAAATATGGGGCAACGCTCTACGTACAATGCTGGCACACAGACTCGTACAAACGCTATCTCGAGATTGCCGAAAATCGTGCAGAGCGCGCCGAGCGCGACTACGGCAACACAGTGCCCAAATCGACGACCATCGACCGCGACAAAATTGCCGGCGTGGTCAACCGCACCACCGACAAAACACTCACGCCTTTCCACTTCTTCGTCGGCGACAACTCGCGCAACCTCGCCTACGGCGTCGTCGTTGCCGACAATGCCTACAACCCCGACTCTATCGCTCCCGTCTACGATTATATTCTCGACGACATACTACATCTCCTAAACAATTGGACAACCTATAAAACAAGATGAAAATCAACACATTCGACATAGACAAACGCATAAACGTAGCCTACTGCGAAATTCCCGACATGATGGAACACTCCAACTTGGGATGCATCGGCATGCGCTACCTGACGGCTAACGTACGCTCCGACAATCGCCGACGAGAAATTTTCACCACAAATCTGCTCATACGCGACATCTTCGGCGATGCAAGCCGCCTCAACCACTACCCCAACGGGGCGCCATACCTCGAAAACGTAACGCCGCCGGCCCCCGTAATCAGCCTTTCGCACTGCCGCGACATGGCAGCTATCGCCTACGCCAACGAACCCGTCGGAATCGACGTCGAAGAAATGGCGGAACGCATAATGCGCGTTCGCGAGCGCGTTCAAAGCGCTGAAGAACAGCGATATACAGGAAATTCCATCGTGCTCAACACCATCGATTGGACCGCTAAAGAAGCCCTCTTCAAGGCAATTCCCGAAGAAGGTGTCGACTTTGCTCGCGACCTCGCTATCGACATCAGCACGGTGAAAACAAACTCACTCGTAAACGAATTCACAGCCACAGCTTTCGGCAGACAATACAAACTCGTGTCGCAACTGCTCGACGACAGAGTGCTGACCGTGGCTTTCAAACTATAAACAACCCAAAACTATCTGATTATGAAACCATTGAAGTTATTCCTCCAGCCTTTAGCAATTGCATTGACGCTCGCTTTTGTCGGCTGCTCCGACAACGACGACAACACACTCGACAAAACTGTCAACGTCTCTTTTCGTCCCACTATCGACGCAGAAATAACACGAGCAATCGCCGACGGCTCGGCTGCCGACCAACTCGTCGTTGCAGTCTTCGACGACGAAATGAACTTCTTCAGTCGCAAAACCATCGATATGGCTACGGCTACCGCTCAAGGCGTTAATCTGCAACTCGTCCCGGCAATGTCGTACAAAATTCTCTTTTGGGCGCAACACGCCGACAACGGTGCCTACACAATAGCCAACGACGGCACGGTCAGCATCGACTACGCAACGTTCGCTAACGCAGGATTTGCCGGAATGGAAAATCTCGACGCATTCTGCGCAACCGTCGAAATCACTGTCAGCGGAACATCATCGACCGAAGTGGCTCTCCGCCGCCCGCTTGCACAAATCAACTTCGCCGACGCAACAACAGCGCCCGTAGCCGGAACCAATAAGGCAACCGTTACGCTCAAAGGCGTGGCTACCGCCTACAATCCGTTCACGTCAACAGCATCAGGCAGTGCCGACGCTACGTTTACGTTTACCGACTTCACCGACGAGACACTCATCGCCGACGGCACAAACTATCACTACGTTGCCACGGCTTACGCTTTCGCTCCGACGTCGGAACGAATCGATGCCGACTACTCGTTCGCCCAAGGCGAAACCGTAATCCGCACGTCATCGTTCTCCGCAATCCCCGTAACGCCCAACAAACGGACAAACATCGTCGGCAACATCATTACCTCCGAATAAAAAATAGATAAATCAAACATAATGAACCGAATCAGCATTTTCGCCCTCGCGCTCGCTCTATCGGCATCGACAGCCGACGCATGCACAAGCCTAATCGCCGGAAAAGGAGCCACCACCGACGGCTCTACAATAATCACCTACAACGCCGACTCTTACGTCATTAGCGGATACTTGCAGCACACACCGGCAGCCGACCATGCGCCGGGCGAAATGCTCGAAGTTGTGGAATGGGACACCGACAAGCCGCTCGGCAAGATTCCGCAAGTGAGCCACACCTACTCGACCATCGGCAACATCAACGAACACCAATTGGCAATCACCGAATCGACCTTCGACTGCCGCACAGAGCTCGCCGACACAACAGCAATAATCGACTATGGCTCACTGATTTACATAGCACTCCAACGCGCCAAGACAGCACGCGAAGCAATCACCGTTATGACCGACCTGGTTGCCGAATACGGCTACTACAGCGGCGGCGAATCGTTCTCGATAGCCGACCCCGACGAGGCTTGGGTGCTCGAAATGGTGTCGAAAGGCATGGTCGAAAAAGGTGCTGTGTGGGTGGCACGCCGCATCCCCGACGACTGCATTAGCGGACACGCCAACCAGTCGCGCATCCACCAATTTCCGCTCAACGACAAAGAAAACTGCCTCTACTCAGCCGATGTAATCACATTTGCACGCAAAATGGGATGGTTCGACGGCAAAGATGAAGACTTCAGTTTCTCAAAAGCCTACGCCGTAAGCGACTACCTGTCGTACCGCGGTTGCGACGGACGCGTTTGGTCGTATTTCAACCGCTTTGCCGACGGCATGGACAAATATCTGCCATTCATCAAAGGCGATGGCGGCGAAACGCTGCCCCTCTATGTGAAACCCAACAGAAAACTGTCGGTGCGCGACATCCAAAGTGCAATGCGCGACCACTTCGACGGCACAGAATTTGACATGACCACCGACCCCGGCGCAGGTCCTTGGAAGTCGCCCTACCGCTATGCCCCGCTGATTTACGAAGTCGACTCTGTGGAATACATTCACGAACGCCCTATATCGACTCAACAAACCGGATTTACACTCGTTGCTCAAATGCGCGGATGGCTCCCCGACTGCATCGGCGGAATCCTCTGGTTTGGCGTCGACGATGCCAAGATGGGCGTATACAACCCGATTTATTGCTGCATGAACCGCGTGCCAAACTGCTACCGCCGCGAGATTTCCGACCTCTACACACTCAATTGGGAATCGGCGTTTTGGGTTAACAACTGGGTGGCTAACCAAGCGTACAATCGATTCTCGCTGATTTACCCCGATGTGGTAAAGGTGCAAAACGAAATCGAAGACGCCTATACTGCTATGACTCAGGCAATTGAGAAGCGCGCCGCCACAGCACTCAAAGAATCGCCGAGCCAAGCCGTCGAAATTCTTTCGGCGTTCAGCGACAGCGTTTCGCAAGCCGCTACCGACCGCTACCGCAAACTTGGTGAATATATCTTCGTGAAAAATCTCGACGGACGCCAACGAAAAGAAGAAAACGGCAGTTTCAAACGCACCGAATACGGTTACCCCGTCAGCCCCAATTCTCCCGGCTACTCTAACGAATACTACAAACGTATCGTCGACGAAACCGGCACGAAATTCATCAACAAAAAAATGGAATAAAACAGTTTTTCTTGCAAACTTTCTGGAAAGTCGTTAATTTAGCAAAAAATTGCAACCTGATGAAAACGTACTACTTTTTAGGTCCTAACAATCAGCAAATCGGACCTATGCCATTAAACGAATTGATAGAAAGAATAGACGGCAACACGATGGTATGGACTGCCGGAATGAATGAATGGCAACCGGCAGGTTTCGTTCCGGAAGTAGCAGCCGCTCTCGCCGCACGCAGTCAAAATGCGCCGCAACAGCCGCAGCAACAACCATACAACCCTAACAATCAAGGTTATGGTCAGCAAGGTTATGGACAGCAAGGCTACGGACAGCAAGGTTATGGTCAGCAAGGTTACGGCCAGCAAGGCTATTATGGTCAGCAAGGTTACGGACAACAAGGCTATGGTCAGCAAGGTTACGGCCAACAGAACGATAATGGTTACGTGCCGGAACGCCCTCAAAACTATCTGATATTCTGTATACTGTCAATCCTGTTCTGCTGTTGGCCTTTGGCTGTAGTAGCACTTATCTACTCCACTAAGGTAAATAGCAACTACGATGTCGGCAACTACGCCGAATCTTTAGAATACTCGAAAAAGACTCGCACTTGGCTGATTACGAGTGCGATTTGCGGAGTTGTATTGATGATATTCTATGTCATTCTTTTACTTTCAGGAGAATTATAACCGATTATGCCTCTAAGGAAAAAGCAAAAACGATACGTTTACGCTGCCATTACACTCGCTGTAGTGGCAGCAATTGCTATTTATTCCTATTTCGTCGACACTCGCGGCGCCGCCCTCGCCCCGAAATGCCCGATATTTTTCGCCACGGGATATAAATGCCCGGGCTGCGGCACGCAACGCGCTCTACACGAACTTTTCCACGGCAATTTCATCGAGTTCGCCGGCTACAACCCGATACTCGTCATCGCAATTCCATACATACTCATCCTCGTCTATTTGCAATATCTCGGCGGCGCCGACCGATTCCCCAAAGCGAACAACATAGTTGCCGGACGCCCGGCTGCACTCGCCTGGTTGTTTATAATTATTGCGTACTGGATAATAAGGAATATTTTGAATTTTTGATTTTCTGTTTTTTTCGCTATATTAGCCGAAAATTTGTGAGCTATGAAGGAGTATTTTTATATTGACGTCAACGGCAACCAAGTCGGACCATGCCAATTGTCGGACCTCATCGGTGTAATTAACTTCGACACAATGGTCTGGACGTCAGAACTTACCGACTGGGTACAAGCCCGCAACGTTGCCGAACTCGCCGATGCGCTCAATGCCTATCAAACACAACAGAACGCATATCAACAACAGCCGCGCCAGCAATCGACGTATCAGCAACCGCCGCGTCAACAACGACCGGCGACGCGTCCCAAGCCCGACAACTACCTCGTGCTGAGCATCATTTCCGTGTTTTTCTGCTGCATACCACTCAGCATTGCCGCAATCATCTATGCCATCAAAGTTGACGAATATTGGTCGAAAGGCGATTACGAAAGCGCATACGATGCCTCCAACAAGGCAAAGAAACTGCTGATTTGGAGCGCAGTGGCAACCGCCGTTTTAACGATAGCAGTCATCATTTTCTACATTTTCTACATTTTGGTGTTTGCATTTGCCTTGGGCACGGTAGGATTAGCCACAACCGGCATTTTTCTATAACAAGCTGATTTACAGCAAAGAAAGAATTCCATCTACATCGCCGGGAGCAAAGCGACGGATTTCGGCATCGCGAGCAAACCACGTCATCTGCTTCTTGGCGTAGACTCGCGTGTTTTTCTGAATGCGTGCTACTGCCGTCGGCAGGTCCCACACGCCATCGAACATGGCAAACATCTCTTTATAGCCCACCGTGTTGAGCGAGTTTAGGTGCCGCAGCGGATAGACTCGCCGCGCTTCGTCGACCAATCCAGCCTCAACCATCTTCTCAACGCGACGATTAATGCGGTCGAAAAGCACGTCGCGCGGCAACGACATCTCGGTCTTGACAATCCGGAACGGCCGCTGTTTAGCACTGTTTGTGCGCAGCGAGGTGTAGGTTGTGCCCGATTGGCGGCAAATTTCAACGGCGTGCAGCACGCGTTTCATGTTTTTGCGGTCGACGCGCTCATAATATTCCGGGTCGAGGCGACGTAGTTCGTCGAGCATTGCCTCATCGCCCGCGCGATGCCAATCGTCGACCACCGCCGCACGCACCGCGTCGCTGATAGTCGGAATATTGTCGATACCCTTGCAGACGGCATCGACATAGAGCATCGACCCGCCGCACATCACCACATAGTCGCTCGCGGAAAACAGTCGGTCAAGCAAAGCAATGGCATCAGCTTCGAACTGCGCGGCGCTATAGTATTCGTCGAGTTCGAGCATATCGACGAAATGATGCGGCACGGCACGGCGCTGAGCAGGCGTCGGCGCGGCTGTACCAATCGGAATGCCACGGTAAATTTGACGCGAGTCGGCACTGATAATCTCAGCACCGACTCGTTGCGCCAATTCTACGGCTGTATCACTTTTTCCAGAACCGGTAGGTCCGGTAATGACGATTAACGTTTTGCGGCTCACCGTTGCTCAACAAGTTTGCAAATCTCGATAATAACGTCGGTAGCCTTTTCCATCGAGCTGACAGGCACGTATTCGTAGCGTCCGTGGAAGTTCAGCCCTCCGGCAAAGATATTCGGGCAAGGAAGACCCTTGAACGACAATTGCGCACCGTCCGTTCCGCCACGGATAGGCTGAACCTTAGGCGTCACGCCGGCGTTGACCATCGCCTGTTTGGCAATGTCGACAATAAACATCACCGGCTCAATCTTTTCGCGCATATTGTAGTATTGGTCCTTGATTTCAATCGTGCAGCAACCGGGGAACTCGTTGTTGGTCTTGCGCACGAGGTGCTCCAACTCCTTTTTGCGGCGCTCGAAGCGGTCCATATCGTGGTCGCGGATGATGTAGGTGAGCGTAGTTTCTTCGACCGAGCCGTCGACACCGATAAGGTGGTAGAATCCTTCGTAGTCTTCGGTATGCTCGGGAGTTTCCCAACGCGGGAGCATTATAATGAACTGGTTGGCGATGCGGATAGAGTTAATCATCTTGTGCTTGGCATAGCCGGGATGCACGTTGCGACCCTTGAATACAACCTTAGCCGATGCTGCGTTGAAGTTTTCGTACTCCAATTCGCCGATAGCGCCGCCATCCATGGTATAGGCGAAGTCGGCGCCAAAACGAGCAACGTCGAACTTATGTGCGCCCAAGCCGATTTCCTCGTCGGGATTAAAGCCGATACGGATGTCGCCGTGCTTGATTTCGGGATGCGCGAGCAGATACTCAACGGCAGTGATAATCTCGGCAACGCCGGCTTTGTCGTCGGCACCGAGCAGAGTCTTACCGTCGGTCACGACGAGTCGCTCGCCGACATAGTCTTTCAGTTCGGGGAAATCATCAACCGAGAGCACCACACCGGCGTCGGCATCGAGCACGATATTGCCGCCGTCGTAGTTTTCAACAATCCGGGGATTAACGTGGCGTCCGGACATGTCGGGCGATGTATCCAAGTGGGCAATAAAACCTACAGTAGGCACTTTACGGTCGGTGTTCGACGGCAGGGTTGCCATAAGATATCCGTTGTCGTCGAGGGTAATGTCCTTCAGCCCTAACGATTTCAATTCTTTCTCTAATGCTTGGGCAAACACCATCTGACCCGGTGTCGACGGCGTCAGATTGGTCAACTCATCGCTTTGGGTGTCGTACTTGACATAACCCAAAAACCTGTCTAATACATTCATCGGTATGTTAGTTTTGTTTTGACTGCAAATTTAATGCATTTTCGACGGTTTCTCAAAACAATGCGCTGTGTTTTACAACATTTCGCGCCACCACCGCCGACGTCGAAGAAGTCTGAAGCGGAAAATAACAGGAATCGAACGCTATTTTTACCATTAGAACAGATGTTTTTCTGAAATAATGTTAACAACACTTATTTTATTCACATAAGAATAAAAGAATTCTTACTTTTTGACTAATTTAGCGACAAAAATAAACTAATACCTAAATAAAATGTTAAGAAAGAGTACATTTTTAGCAGTGCTGATTATCACATTGTTAAACCCTATTGCAAAAGCGGACGACTACATTAAGCGCGAATTCCGCGCCATTTGGCTCACAACCGTTTGGGCCATCGACTGGCCATCGACGACAGGCACGACGTCGAGCGCACAAACTGCGCAAAAGAATCAAATGATTGCTTATCTCGACCAACTGGAGCAAGAAAACTTCAACGCAGTATGCTTCCAAGTTCGCTCGATGTGCGACGCGATGTATAACTCGAAGTACGAGCCGTGGTCGAGTTACCTAACCGGCTCACGCGGCTCGAATCCCGGCTGGGACCCGTTGGCATTCGTTGTTGAAGAATGTCACAAACGCGGCATGGAATGCCATGCGTGGGTCAATCCGTTCCGGTTCTCAACCGGTTCGGCTTGGAACACAACACAAGACCAACAACTGAAAAACAACGGATGGCTACTGAGTTACAATGACGGAAGCAAAACCACAACCATCCTCAACCCGGGCATACCGGAAGCACGCAAACGTATTGTTGACGTTTGCCAAGACATCATAACCAACTACGATGTCGATGGAATCATCTTCGACGACTATTTTTACCCGGAAGGCATACCGACAACAAGTGCAGCCGAAGACTATTCGCTCTGGCAATCGTCGGGCTCTGGCATGACTTTCGCCAACTGGCGTCGTAACAACATCAACATAGCAATTTCCGACATCTACGCAATGATTCAGTCGGTTAAGCCATGGGTGCGCTTTGGTATAGGCCCGGCAGGTGCCGCATGCTCCGATAGTTCAGTGGCTGCGTCTCACGGCGTAGAACCGCTTTCGAATTATTGCTCCGCATCCGACTGGCAATACAACGGCATTTTCTCCGACCCGGTACAATGGCTCGAAGACGGCACAATCGACTATATTTCGCCGCAAATCTATTGGACTACAACCAACGCTACCAATCCGTTCGGCCCAATGACTCAATGGTGGTCAAAAGTTGCCAACCAATTCGGTCGTCACCATTTTGCCAGCCATAGCCTATCTTTCTTGAAGTCGAACACCGAGTCGAACTGGCAAGATGTTGGAAAACAGTTACAATACTCACGCGACTACACAGAAAACGCAGCTCCCGGAAGTGTGTTCTATTCATTCCAATACATGAGCGGAAAAACCGCATCGGGCTTCGGTGATTGGCTTTTAGCCAACAAATACCAAATGAAGTCATTGCCGCCTGCCATGACATGGAAAACTGCCACCAACCCGGGTAAAGTAAAAAACCTGTCGTCCGCACCCGACTCCAACGGCGGACTCTTCTGGGACAATATCGGCACTAACTACCGCTACAGCGTCTATGCTATCCCTTCGTCTGTTTCGAAGTCGAACATTATGAGCACGGTAGTCGACGGAATCGAGTCGAAATATCTCGTCGACGTAACGTATAACAACTACATCTACCTTCCCGAGGAAAAAGTTAGCGGCTACTACTACGCAGTATGCGCGCTCGACCGCTTCGGAAACGAATACGCACCGCGCTATAGCAACGAAAACGTACTGCCGGCCGACAAGGTTACGCTCACCGCACCTATCAACGGCGCTTCCGTTAAATCGCCCGCAACATTCTCGTGGACGGCAGCCACCGGCGCTACCTATCGCTTGCAAATAAGCAAATCGAGCAGTATGAGTTCGTTGGTAATCGACCAATCGGGCATTACTACCAACAGCACGACAGTCGACCTGTCGTCGCTCGGCGAAAGCCAAACATGCTATTGGCGTGTCGTATGCTCGCAATCGGGCAAAGAAGACACCCCGTCGGACGTTGCCACCTTCAAAACGGCAGAATATGAATCGATTAGCGGGCTTTCGCTCAGTTCGCCCGCCAACGGGTCAACCGTAGCCGACCAGTCGACCATCACATTCGCATGGGCAGGCGTTGCCGGCGCATCCTACTCTCTCGAAATAGCGACCAACTCATCGTTCTCCGACATCGTAGCATCGAAATCGACAACATCGACATCGGCAAGCATCGCAATGAGTTCTCTCCAATACAACTCAACTTACTATTGGCGCATAACAGCCACAAAATCAGGCTATAAAACAACCTCAACGTCGGCATGGTCGTTCTCTACGCCGCGCCGCGACCCGGCACCTGCCGTTACGCTAATCGCGCCCACCAACGGCTCGACCCTCGACGACGCATTTTCGTTTGTCTTCACCGCCGCCAACGTTGATAGTTACACGCTGCAAATCGCTACAAACTCATCGTTCAGCAACGTCGTTAAGACAATAACCTCCGGCTTCACCGCAAACGGTTCTAATATGGAATACGCCGTAGCAAAAACCGAACTTCCTCGCGGCAGTTATTACTGGAGAGTGGTTACCACGAAATCCGGTTGCCTCGACTCGAGTTCGGACACATGGCAGTTTGTCTTCGACGTGTCGGGCGAAGCAGGCTATTTCATCAAGAAAGACCTTGCTGCCTACGACCCGAACGGCGAAATCCTGTTAGAAAACCTCTGGATGCGCTCTATCGACAGCAACTTCAACAACCTGCCGACCGCAACCGATTGGGGATTGAACCGTGGTATGTGCGCAATCGACAATATCATCTACATCTGCGGTCGTGTAGCCAATGCGCAAACATCCGACTGCTACATTGACCGTTACAACGCATTCACCGGCGAACTTATGAGTCGCCTCGAATTGCCGACGACGATACAAGATGCACTCTATCCTTGCAACAGCATTATGAAAGACAATGCAGGCAACTTGCTCATCTCGAACCTCACCAACGACTTGTCGACCAAGCCATTAGTAATCTACAAAATCGACAAACTCACGGGCGAAGCAACCAAAGTGGTATCGCTGATCTACACCGGCGGCGGCCGCGTTGACCACTGCTCAATCTACGGCAACATCTCCGGCACATACTATGTTTTTGCAGCCCTCTCGGGCGGCACGCGCGTAATTCGCTGGACAGTAACAAACGGTGCTGCCACGTCGACAAGTGCACAAACCGCAAATTCATTCTACCCATCAACAAGCAACTTCGGTATTTCAGTACGCACCTTCCCGGTAAGTTCATCATCGTTCTACGTCAACTCATCAGCCATCCACCCGACTCGCTACACAATCGGTAGCCGTCGACTTACGCTCAGCGACAATTTCAACAACAACACGTCGGCTTCGCCGGTTTCGACGTACGCCAACGGCTTGACAATGTTTACGTTCCTCGGCACAAACTACTTCGTTTATCCTAACGATCCCGTTTGGATGGACGACGAAGGCGAATTATACGGCGGCCCGAACGACTTCGTAATAGCGTCGACCACATCGTTCACCTCAAGTACAATAAAGAACCTGAGCAAAATATGGACAGTACCCGAAGGCGGACTCGGCAATGCGTACAGCTACTATGCCGATGCAATTATCGACAACGAACCCGTCTACGACCTCGACCGCAACATCGTGGCGCACAACATCTACTTCTACATACCGTCGAGCGGTTTCGCCGCATATCAGATACGCCACAGCACGTCGAGCGGCAGCGTTGCACTCACTAACGACTCGTGGACGGCATACTTTAGCCGCGGCTACATTTGCACGTCGCGCGAGGCTGACATCAACGTCGTTTCGCTCAGCGGTGCACTCGCCAAATCGGCTCGCTCCACCACTCGTCTCAACATAGCCGACCTCCCCAAAGGCGTCTACATCGCTACTTGCGCTTCCGGCGGCTCGGTTAAGACATTCAAAGTTATCAAGTAAGAACAACCTTGTCGACAATCCAGAAGCCCGGTAGACCGAATCTATCGGGCTTTTCCTATACCTTATAGCGCGTTAATATTGTTAAATTACTGAACAAGATACATAAAACAAGGCATAATTCTTGCAAATTCGGCGACTAAAATATATTTTTGCATTGGCTCTAAAAATCCGGGAAAAGTTATGATGGAAACATTGTTAGGTATTGGAGCAATTTTTCTAACATTAGCGCTAATCTGGGTTTTTGCCAATCGATTCTTGCATATGCTGAAGGCTATAAAGCATCGGAAATGGAAGAAAACGGCAAAGAACGCAATAATATTGATTGCGTGCGTTCTGTTTTTCTATTTTGTTCTTTTAGACACCTTCAACGATTGGCTGCACAAAATGTATAGCCATTTTTAGTTTGAAAAACGTGAAAGCGATTGACAAGACCCGAGCGAAGAGGAAACGACTGAATCGACAACTTAATGGAAATGTTGCCACCCCCTATTGGCAGGAGTTTAGGTTTGTTTCCGGAGAAAATTGCTGAAGCGAGTTACGCTTTGTCGGCTTCCTTGCCATTGAAAATCAAAGTAAGGATGTCGAGAGCGTCGTGTACTGACGGCACATTAGCCAAAACCATAGAGCGCTTGCGCTCTACTTCTTTCAACTTACAGCGCCGTGGATGGTTTTGCAAGTAGTTGATAATTTTGCCGAAAGCGGGCGACTGATAGTAAGCCACGTTGTCGGCTGAGACGAAATGCAAAATCATCACACCCTGCTTAAGTACAAGTTTTTCGATACCGAGTTTTTTGGCAACACGACGAAGAGCGACGATGAGAATGAGTTCCATCGCCTGATGCGGTATTTTGCCGAAACGGTCCTCGAGTCGTCGGCAGAATGCATCGACATCGCCTGCCGCCTGCATATTATCGAGTTCTTGATATAGCAAAATGCGCTCGCTTTCTTGCGGCACGTAAGTAGCAGGGAAAAGTATTTCGAGGTCGGTATCGATGGTACAATCGTTGGTAAACGAAACGTCTTCTTCCGGCATGTCGGCAAACGTGTCGGCAAACTCTTCAGTGCGGAGTTCGACCATCGCCTCGCGCAGAATTTTTTGGTAAGTTTCGTATCCCAAGTCGGCAATGAAACCGCTCTGCTCGGCTCCGAGGAGGTTGCCTGCGCCGCGAATGTCGAGGTCTTGCATAGCGATATGTATACCACTGCCGAGGTCGGAGAAACTCTCGATGGCGTTAAGCCGGCGGCGTGCCACGTCGGTGAGGGTTATACCCGGAGGAATCATCAAATAGCAGAAGGCTTTGCGGTTGCTTCGCCCCACGCGCCCACGAAGTTGATGGAGCTCGCTGAGTCCGAAATTTTGAGCATTTTGCACGATTATCGTGTTTACGTTTGGCATGTCGAGTCCCGACTCGATTATGGTTGTAGCCAGCAGGATGTCGTACTTGTGAGCGGTAAAGTCGAGGATGGTGTTTTCGAGCAGTTCGGGCGCCATCTGACCGTGCCCTACCACCGTACGGGCATCGGGGACAAGGCTGCGAACGCGTTTCTCCATCGAAAGGAGTTGCTCGATGCGATTGCACACGATGAAAACCTGTCCGCCTCGGGCGAGTTCGAAGTTGACGGCTTCGCGAATGATGTCGTCGTCGCTTGGCGTCACGCTGGTCTGTATGGGATAACGGTTCGGCGGAGGCGTCGAAATCACGCTTAGGTCGCGCGCCGACATAAGCGAGAATTGGAGTGTGCGAGGTATGGGCGTTGCCGACATGGTTATAGTGTCGACATTGATTTTCAACTGTTTGAGTTTCTCTTTGACTGCCACGCCGAATTTCTGTTCTTCGTCGATGACGAGCAGCCCGAGGTCTTTAAACACGACCGACTTGCCGACGAGTTTATGTGTGCCGATAATGATGTCTATTTTGCCGGCGGCGAGGTCGGCAAGAATTTGCTTAACGTCCTTTGGCTTACGGGCGCGGCTGAGGTAGTCGACGCGCACGGGGAAGTCGGCGAGGCGTTCGGAGAAGGTACGGAAATGCTGATAAGCGAGCACCGTGGTAGGCACGAGCACAGCGGTCTGCTTATTGTCGGTAGCGGCTTTAAAAGCGGCACGGATAGCCACTTCGGTTTTGCCGAAGCCGACGTCGCCACAGATTAGTCGGTCCATCGGTCGCGGGCTCTGCATATCGGCTTTCACCTCGTTTGTGGCACGCAGTTGGTCGGGCGTATCTTCGTAGATAAACGATGCTTCAAGTTCCTGTTGGAGGAATCCGTCGGGCGAAAACGCAAATCCTTTCTCATTGCGGCGAGCGGCATAGAGGCGAATGAGGTCGCGCGCGATGTCTTTGAGTTTCGACTTGGTGCGCTCTTTGATTTTGTTCCAAGCGCCGCTGCCGAGTTTGTTTAGGCGAGGCTCAACGCCTTCCTTCCCGCGGTATTTTGCGAGTTTGTGCAAGGAATGGATTGAGACGAAGATTTTGTCGTCGTTGAGGTAAGTCAACTTAATCATTTCCTGCATCTTACCATTGACAGCGGTTCGCACGAGACCGCCAAAGCGCCCGATGCCGTGGTCGACGTGCACGATGAAGTCGCCGACCTCAATCTGCGAGAGCTCTTTGAGCGACAAGGCAAGTTTGCCGGAGCGCACGCGGTCGCTCTTGAGGGTGTATTTATGGAAACGCTCGAATATTTGATGGTCGGTGAAGACGCACATACGGCGCTCGTTGTCGACAAACCCTTCGTGGAGCGTTTTCAGCACGGGAATGAACGAAATATTGTCGCCGCGGTCTTCGAAGATGATTCGCAGGCGCTCGGTCTGCTGTTCGCTGTCGGAAAGTATGTAGATTTCGTAGCCTTTTTCGCGATAGTCGGAAAAAATACGGCTAATAAGTTCGAAATTTTTGTGCAGCACGCCTTGTGGGGTGGTGTCGAATGCGATGCGCGCATCGAAGGTGCCCGAATTGGAGACGTCGAACGAGGCGCAACGGTGAGCGTCGAACGAGGTGAGAAAAGTCACCGGGTCGACAACATTTTTCATCGCGTTCACGTCGCCGTCGTTGGAGATGAGCGTACTCTGCGAAATCTTCTCGGAAGCGATTTGCTCGATACGGCTGATGAGATGCTGCGGATTGTGCGCCAGAATGACGGTTTCGGGCTCAACGAAGTCGAGCAACGACAGCGAATCGTCCGATTCGCCGCCAAGGTTGTTGACCACGCAGATGCTGTCGAGGCGCTCTACGGAGAGTTGCGTCTCGATGTCGAAGGTGCGTATGCTGTCGATGTCGTTACCGAAAAAGTCGATGCGATAGGGCATCTCGTTGGTGAACGAGAAGATGTCGAGAATTGAGCCGCGCACGGCGAATTGCCCGGGTTCGTAGACGTAGTCGACTTGCTCAAAGCCGTATTCACGCAGGCGCTGCTCGACGAGGTTCAGGTCGGCTGATTCGTTGACGGTGAATTGAATGGTTTGCTCGTCGAGTTTCTTACGCGAGGCAACTTTTTCGGCGAGAGCTTCGGGATATGTCACAACCCACCGCAACGAGTCGTCGTGCCAGCGATTGAGCACCTCGGCACGAAGAATCTGCTGCGGCTGGTCGGGCTGCCCGTAGCGGATGTCGCGCTTGTAGCCCGAGGGAAACAAGAGCACGGCAGCGTCGCCGGCAATCTGCAGCAAGTCGTTGTAGAAGTAACCGGCTTGGTCGAAGTCGTCGAGCACAACAACGTAGGGCGCTGCAATCTTCGGCAACTGTGAGGCGAGCACTGCAGCGGCAGAGCCTACAAGTCCGTCGATGGCTATCGTCTTGATTGCATCGTCCTGAAGAAGTTCGGCGATTCGCCGGGCTTTAGCCTGCGAAACGACGAGGTTTGTCAATTCGTTCAACTGCATAGCGCAATGCTAAATAGCGCTCTTAGATGATGAGCATAGCGTCGCCGTAGACGCCGAAACGGTATTTCTCTTTGACAGCCACTTCGTAGGCGTTGCGCACGATGTCGTAGTCGCCGAAAGCGGAAACCATCATCAACATTGTCGAGTATGGCAGATGGAAATTGCTTATGAGCGAAGTACATACGGAGAATTCATAGGGCGGGAAGATGAATTTATTGGTCCAGCCGACATATTCTTTAATGTGTCCGTTCATACTGACAGCAGTAGAAATGGCGCGCATAACCGACGTGCCGACAGCGCAGACGTTACGCCCGGCGTCTTTTGCCGAATTGACGGCTTGCACGAGGTGCGACGAGATTGCCATTTGCTCGGAGTCCATACGGTGTTTCGTAAGGTCTTCGACGTCGATTTCGCGGAAGTTGCCAAGCCCGAAATGGAGGGTAAGGAAATCGTAGTTGATGCCCTTTATTTCCATTATTTTAAGGATTTCGCGGCTAAAGTGCAGACCTGCCGCAGGGGCAATGACGGCACCTTCGTTTTGGGCAAAGATACATTGATAGCGCTCGGCGTCTTCGGGCTCTGACTCGCGCTTGAAGTAGTCGGGAAACAGCGTTGTGCCGAGTTTGAACAAGTCGGCTTTAAATTGGTCGTGCGGACCGTCGTAGAGAAAACGGAGCGTTCTGCCTCGCGAGGTGGTGTTGTCGATAACCTCGGCAATCATCGAATCGTCGTCGCCGAAATAGAGCTTGTTGCCGATGCGGATTTTGCGTGCAGGTTCGACCAATACGTCCCAAAGTTTATGCTCTGCGTTGAGTTCGCGGAGCAACGACACTTCGATACGCGCACCGGTTTTATCTTTTTTGCCGTAGAGTTTGGCGGGGAAAACCTTGGTATCGTTAAGCACGAGGAGGTCGCCTTCGTTGAAGTAGTCGACCACGTCGCGGAACACTTTATGCTCGATGTTTCCTGTTTTACGGTCGACGACCATCAGGCGTGCTTCGTCGCGTTCTTCTGTCGGGTAAAGTGCGATAAGTTCTTCGGGCAGTTTGAATTTGAATTGCGAAAGTTTCATTTCGCGGTTGCCCATCGTGTCCAATAAATTCATTGTTCTTCGGGAATTATAATCTGTTCTGTTTCTAATCGTTTAGTAATGTCGTCAACCGATTCGCAGGCTGAGATATGGTTGTTGCCGACGCGGGTGCGGCGGAGAGCGGTGAGGTGCGCCCCGGAGGCGAGGGCTTCGCCGATGTCGCGAGCCAGCGCACGTATGTAAGTTCCTTTGGAGCAAACCACGCGAACGACGATGTCGGGGAGGTTGCACTCGAGGAGTTCGATTTGGTCGATTACGAGGGTTTTTGGCTTTATTTCGACGTCCTTGCCTTTTCGAGCCATCTTGTAGGCGCGCTTGCCGTCGATTTTGCAAGCGGAGAAGGCGGGCGGCACTTGGCTTATTTCGCCGACGAAACGGCTCAGCGCTTTGTTGACGGCGTCGCGACTGATGTGCTCCCACGGGTAGGTCGCGTCGATTTCGGTCTCGAGGTCGAACGACGGAGTCGTGGCGCCCAGACGGATTGTGGCTACATACTCCTTGGTCTGTGCTTGCAACTGCTCGATGAGTTTCGTCTTGCGTCCGGTGACGATAGTCATAACGCCGGTTGCAAGCGGGTCGAGCGTTCCGGCATGCCCCACCTTGAGCTTCTTACGCCCGGTGCGACGCGTCAGAATGCCGCGTATGCGCTTGACCACATCGAACGATGTCCAATGCAGCGGCTTGTCGACGTGAAATATTTCTCCTTCGATGGGATTCAGCATAGTTCTATCAGTCTATTATTGCGAGGTCGACTCCGCAAGCGAGCATTATCAGGATTGCGCTACCGACGATGATTCGATACCACCCGAATGCCTTGAAGCCGTATTTTGTCACGAAGTTGATAAAAAACTTTATAGCGAGCAACGCTACGACAAAAGCCACGACGTTGCCGATGATGAGCGTTGTCACGTTGTTTGCCAGGACTGCCGATTTATCGCTCAGAAATAATTTGAGCACCTCGTAGCCGGTTGCGGCGAGCATGGTCGGCACAGCGAGGAAGAACGAGAATTCGGCAGCGGCGCGACGGGTCAATTTTTGCGACATTCCGCCGACTATCGTTGCCATCGAGCGCGACACGCCGGGTATCATGGCTATGCACTGAAACAAGCCGATACGCAGAGCGCGTTTCTCGGTCAGCACGGTGTCGTCGGAGCCGTGGTTGAATATCTTGTCGCAGAAAAGCATAAAGATTCCGCCGAGAATGAGCATTACTGCCACCACAACGACGTTTTCGAGCAAACTGTCGACAACGTCACCGAAAGCGAGTCCGATTACGGCTGCGGGAATGAATGCCACAAGAAGCTTCCAGTAGAAGTCGTATTTATGCAAGAATCTGCGCAACGACGATGCTCCTTCGGGCGCCGGCGTGTGATTTAGGCGGAAAAAGCGGCGCCAATAGAGACATACGACCGACAGTATGGCACCGAATTGGATGATGACGGTAAATGCTTTGACAAAGTCGTCGGCGGGCACACCGAGCAGTTTCTCGGTGATTATCATATGTCCCGTCGAAGAAACCGGCAGAAATTCGGTAAGTCCTTCAACGATTGCAATAATTATGCTGCTAAATATGTCCATCGGCTATTTCTTTGACTTGTAAATAATACCGAAAAACATTGCCACAAAGCCAAGGAAAGCCATTGTGGGGCCGACTACGATGCGCGCGGTGCCGAATATGTCGGGGTTAAACTGTTCAGCCGACGGTTCGCCGGAGCCGGTAATGACGAAGCCGACAATGACTAACGCCAACGCTGCCGCCATTATTATATAGTTGATTTTGCCGAGTGGCATTGACCGTTTCGAGTCGTTTTGTTTGTTGTTTTGTTCTGCCATGATTATTTTATCGTTTGAATAATTCATCGTATGAGAGGTTGATATACTTGTTTGCGGCGAGCAATGCAGCCAGGGCTGTCAGGCTGACGCCGATAAGGATTAGTGCGCCGAACACGGCAAGCGCCGTTAGCAGGTCGATGCCGCTCAGTAGGGTTGCATCGATGTTGTTGAGCGAGAAATAGGCGCCTACAAGGATTGCTATGGCAACTGCGGCGGCTATCAGTCCGTTCAACATATTGCTGACGATGAACGGGCGGCGTATGAACGAGGGCTTGGCACCAACGAGTTTCATCGTATGGATGAGGAATCGCCGCGAGTAGATGGTCAGCCGAACGGTGTTGTTGATGAGCACGAACGAGATAACGAGCAGCAGCGCCGCTACCGAAAGTAGCACGACGGCGATATTGCTCAGATTGCGGTTGGCGGCGTCGACTTCGGCTTTGTGCATAGCCACTTCGTCGATATAGGGGAACGCCTTGAGTTGACGCTCGATGGCGGCAAGGCTGTCGGGATGTGCATATGCCGCTTTGACGTAGACCTCAAACTCTGCGCCAAGAGGATTGACCCCGAAAAGGCTGATAAGGTCTTCGCCGGTGTCGCGTTTCCAACTTTCGGCGGCCTCGGCAGCGGAGATGTAGCGCGAACGCGAGAAGCGACGTGTGTCTTTGAACATCTTGTCGAGTTGCTCGATTTGTCCGGCATCGGCGTCTGCCGGTAGGATGACGTTAAAACCGATATTTTCTTTGATTTCGTTGCTGAAATTTTTTGCCAACACGCCCAAAAACGCCACAACGCCAACGAGCAACAGCACTAACATCACGCTGGTTGTCGACGTGAAATTGGACTGAAAATATGATATTTTCGATTTCTTTTCTTTTGCCATTTACTGTAAATATTTTTTGCCGTTGGCTCATAACTAGCCAATATTGTGCAAAGATACGAAATGCGAGCCGCCGTTGTCAATAGTTTTTGCGTTTTTTATAGAAAATATTGCGAAAACGACGCAAAAAGAGGCGCACCCGCTGTCGGAGCACGCCTCTTTGTCTATCTCAGATGTTTGTTACATCATAATTTTCTTGGTCGTTACGTTGCCGTCAACGTCGACTGCCTTAACGATGTAGAGTCCTTTCGCTGCATCAAAGTCAAGGTAATTTGCATTAACCACGTCTGCCACAACGGCACCTGTCATCGAGTAGACAGTGATGCGGCGTGCTTCGGCGCCTGCCAACGTGATTTGTCCGTTGCGACTGATAATTTCGGTCTTCTTCGTCGGCATTGTCGACACTGCGGAGTTCTTGCCACCGCTATAGGTGTAGTATGCTATACCTTGCTTGCAAGCGCCTACCCAGATGTCGAGCGTACCGCCACCATTGCGGACGTCATGGCAAACGCTCGTCACGCGTTGGTCGTTCGCCGAGCTGCCAAGACCGGATTCGGGATACCAAACTTTGTAGGTTTCGGCATTTTCGGCACCATTAGTCACGTCGATGAGCACAAATCCGACATTAGCCGATGACGCTGCCGACTTATAGGTCGTTGCTGCAAGATATTTCTTTTCGCCAAAGTTGAACATATCGAGTGCGGTTCCGTAGGTTACGTTACCGAGAGCACCGCCGTTCATTGTCTTTTGTGCCACACCGGATGCGCTGAACAGCGTCGGATAGGTTCCTTTGCCGCTGTACCAGAATGTGCCGTCGGCGTTGTAGACTATGTCGGCTGCTCCACGACCGTCACCGCCGGCGAATGCCGAACCCGACGAAGTGAGGCTTATCTTGGTAGACGTTTGCGATACGCTGCCGTTGCTAATCGTATAGTAGTACACTTCCGAGCAACCCTGGTTGGTTATCCAAATGCGACCGTTGGTCAAGTTGCCGCTTACCGACATTTGCGCGCCACACCATTTGTTGGTCGCGTCGCCGCCGTGGTTCGAGTCGCTGATGATGGTCTTCGGCGTTGCGCTGTCGCTATCCCATTGATAGACCATGAACGGTGTCGAAGAGTTCGGTATGTTGCAAGCCAAAATCTTGCCGTCGACGGCTACGATGTCCGACAGGTAGAACAGACCGGTGCTGATGCCTGTTACGTTCAACGAGCCTTGCAAGTTGCCGTTGTATGCGTCGACTATCTTGATTTCGGGCGCTGTCGAAACAGCAGCATGCAATGCATAAATCTTGCCGTTGCTGAATGCCATTGAGCGATAGTAGTTGTCGCTGAGACTCATCCACGATTTTACCGAGCCGTTGCCCATACTGTTCCACACTTGGGTCATCGATTTGACGTCGTCGTCAACAACTTGAGGCCATGTACCCTCTCCCGACAGACTGATGCTGATAGCATCGGCATTGGTCGAGGTAATGTTGATGGTCGCTGTATGTGTGCCGATTTTGTCGGGATAATAAGTCACTTCGATTGTGCCGGAGCCTGCCGACTTGCTGATGGTCGACTGCGACAGTGTGAAGTATGGCGAACCGCTTATCGACAATTTGATGTCGCCTTCCAAGCCGTTACCGCTTACGGTAAATGTCTTCTTGGCGGTTGTCCATGCGGGTTGGTTGAACTTCAACGACGATACCGACGCCGACAAGCGCGGCTTAAGCGGACCTATTGAGCCGGGATTGTTCGTCGGTACGGAGCCATATTTATAGTATGCAAAGCCTTGCAATGTCGAAAGTACCCACGCTTCAACAAACGAGCTGCCGTCGGTGTTGACGTGAACGTCGCCGGTGCCGTTGGTGTTACGCGTTGTGCCAAGACCGCCGCTCGGATATTCGCCAACCTGGGTTACGGTCGAGAAATTGCCTGAATCGTCGACGATTACGCGCATACGTCCGCCCTTGAATGTCGATGTGGAGTTGCCGCTTACGCGGTCGTTGAATTTCAAGTTGACGGCATATTTCATGCCGCGCCACGAGAATTCATGGTGGCTCGAGCCCCATGGTTCGCCCGTGTTGACCTTACATTGAACTACTGCCGAATTGCTCGAACTATCGTAGGTTGTCCACGCCGGGAAGTTCTGAAGTCCGTCAATCCACCAGCCTGACGAGTGGGTGTAAGCACGCGGTGTTGCCCCGATAGCATACTGCGTCGACCCGTCGGTGGTTACCTTGGTTTTCGACGTTGTCCAGTTGCCCGAACAGTTGCGCTTAAATTCCAAAATGTCGGTTTCCGTACCGGTGTCGAACGCAAATGTCAATACCAAATCGCAAAGCCATTCACCGCTGACCTCGATGCAGTCGCCCAAGCGCGATGCGCCGTTCATATTCGTCGTACTGTAGAGAAGATACGGTGCAGATTGGTCGTTGTCCCACGCATACACGCGAAGCTCTTGTCCGGATTTTGCCAAGTTACATGCCACGATGTGTCCGTCGCTCAAGCATTTCACGTCGCAGAGCGTATATGTACCGCCGGTAACGACGCTCGACAGGTTCAAGTTGCCCAAATCAGCACCTGTCTGCGCGTTGATAACCTTGATATTTTTATGGTCGTACACGCAGTAGAGTTTGCCTGCGTGGTAGCAGAAGTTACGTATCTTTGTTGCGTCCCATCCGAATTTCGTTGTCGTACTCTTGGTCTCGCTGCAATTCCAGCCTTCCGAGAACGACAGCAGCGGCTCTTTGATTGTTCCCGTCAGGTTGATGGTCACGCTGTAGGAACCGCTTTGCACTTTCACATAGCCGGTATACGAGCCCACTTCGCGCGATGTGTTCAACGCTATGGTGAGCGTACCTCCGGTGCGAGCATTCCAGTTAGAGGCGGTTACTTCGAACGCTGACGTGCTCGAGTTATAACTCATATCGCTGGACAAACCTGATGCCGAAATCTTAACTTGTACGGTCGGCTTCGATGCGCCTTTATATGCCGTCAACGATGCCGATGTCTTGTCGGCTGTCAACGATACCGGCAAAGTATATCTCATCATCTCGTTGTAAATCGACAATATTGTCGATGCATAGTTCGACGCCGATGCCCAAATGCCGCTACCGAAGTTTTCCCAATTGGGAGCCTTACCGCGTTTACCCGACGAACGAACTGCATCGAAACGGGGGTCGACAAGCGTTGCCCACGAGGGCAATGATTTTGTTGTGGCGTACGCCCACAAGTGTTGCATTTGTGCCTCGATGCCTAATGCCGGTGTCGAGAACGTACATTTATTCCAATGGCCGTAAGTGTCGGTTGCTCCAAGTCCGCAAAAGTTGTTGTCAGAGGCTTGGATTACACTACCGGTGAACTTAAACCAGCCGGTTTCGACAAATGATTGACACAAGGCGATATCACCGCGGATGCCGTACTTTGTTCCCAAATCGTAATAC
>SFJG01000111.1 GCA_004555955.1 Bacteroidales bacterium
CCTCTCTTCACGGCAATGTGGTAGGCTTGTGGCAGCGAGGTGGTAAGCCCATGTACGTTCCATGCGGAGAAAAGGCACAACACCCCACTCGGAACAATGGCCTGCACATCTATCATCGTGTCGGCCAACTGTTCGGTTGTGGCATACACCCCGCGCTTGATGCGTACGGTATCACCATCACGCACGCTGTCCAGCAGTTTATAGTATGCTGCCCTTCCTTCTTCCTTTGCCATTCCAGAGGAGGTAAAACTGTTGCTGTATCTCTTGCCTTCCATGCCTTTATACTTTATTTTGTGTACAAAGTTACTACATTTGTTTCTAATTGTGGTAATTTTGTACACAAAATTCTTGCAGCAGTTCTTTAGATAACAAACGAAATTTCTTTAAAAGCAAAAGCGTGAGTAGCCGTTGCGGTGCGAAGTAGAATCGTGCCCGACGGCTCAACGTCGATTATAGAGGCATGGAAATGCTGCCCGGGTAGGAGCGTTTCGGCGCCGATGCGGGCAGTCGAGCGCACGTTGGCGATGTATTCGTGCAGTCCCGTCGAGCGATAGAGCGCACGTTTGAATCGTTCGTGCATTGCGTCGGCATCATCGGGTAGGGATGCTACCAGCGAGAGAAGTCGCTCGGCGATTTGTTCGACGATTTGCCTTACGGGCGTTTCACTACCGGCGATTTGATACATCGAAATCGGGTTTGGCGCGTCGGAGAGGAATTTCCGTTGGTTGACGTTCAGCCCGATTCCGACGATGGTGTGCTTGATTCTGCTGCCGGCGAGTGCGTGCTCGATTAGGATGCCGCAGAGTTTGCAGTCGCCATAGTAGATGTCGTTAGGCCATTTGATTGTTGTTTCGCCGATGTAGTGGCGCATGGTGTCGACAATAGCGAGTGCGCAGGCTTCGGAGAGCAGAAACTGTCGTGCGGGTGCAACGCCTGTGTCGCGCAGTAGCACGCTCATTGTTACGTTTTTGCCGGGTTCGGATTCCCAGGAGTTTCCGCGCTGTCCGCGTCCTGCCGTCTGTCGGTCGGTGTAGACAACCGTGCCGTGCCGCGCCTCGTCGGCTATCGTTGCCAAGTGGCTGTTGGTCGACGGAGTTTCGTCAAGGTGTATGTAGTTAATTTGCAAATTCTTCATTTTGTTTCGGTCCATCAGTATTCGGGTCGAGTCCGAAAATTTGTTTTACCGTTCTTTTAATTTCTTCCGCCTCTTTACCACCGCGGCGGAGTATGGTTAGCACCATTTTTATGTATTCGTCCTTGCTGCGCAGTCCGCAACGCTGTGCCACGTCGGTGTTGGTGAGCATCGATTTTTCGTTGTAGACGCGCAAGATGGAGTTGTAGTCGTAGTCTTGGATGTATTTGTTGAACTCGCGGCAGTATTTTTCGTAGATTTGCCGCGGCTTGATGTCGTTGACGAGTCCTGAAAGGTGCTCTTCGAGTTGGTTGATGTTTTGGAATCGCCGATCTGCAATTAGTTCGAGCGTGTGCTTCACTCTGTGGCGAGTGTGCATAAGCGCTTGCTTGCGTGCGTCGGCTTTGAACATATCGAACACGATTCGTCGCACTTGGTTGAACACGGCGGTGTCGGGCTTGTTGCAATGACGAGCCACGGCACGGACGACGCCCTCGAGCAGCATAATGTTTTCGACTTCGGCAACGTCGGGCACGAGAATCTTTTTCTGTCGCAGATAGTTGATTTCTTGAGCTGTTCGGCGGTCGCGGTCGACGATTCCCCACGAATCGAGGTGGTGAAAGGTGTTCATGTCGTTGAACGAGCGAACGGTTTCGATAACCTTGTCGCAACTCCCCATGGCGCGTATCGTGTAGTCGGGGAAGATGAGTGAATAGAGTTTGTAGTCTATGCTGTGAGTGTCGTCGCCTTCTACGAAGAAAGCCGGCTTACGTGCGCCGACGATGTCGAGGATGAGTTGCTCCGACAGGGCGGCATGCGGTTGCAGAATTTCGTAGTCCCAGGCTTTTGCTTGGACATCGACCGTGCGAATCCAGACGGTTATGTTGTCGGTGCGCGATTGCGGGAAGGCAAGGTCGTGGGTTTGGTAGACGAATGTGCAGTCGCGGCGAAGGTCTTCGATGGTGTCCCACAGACTTTGCGAAATCGAGATGTGGAGAAACAGCGTAGGAGAGTCGACAAAGATTATACTACCTTTAGGCGCATAGAGACATGCGCCGATGTAGTAGAGCACGGCTTTTTCGCCGTGAGACAGGCGCAACAGGCTGATGGGGTCGTCGTTGTTGGGGGTTAAGAACTCAAAGCAGTCGGGCCGTCGAATGATGGCATGCTTCGTAAAGATGTTTTTCCACAGACGAATGAGAGTGTCGACTTTCGTGGTGGGGATTTTGTCGGGCGCATTGCCTACCATAGCCGAACGCAGGCGGAACGTGAGCGACTCCGACAAGTCGTCGTAGATGAGCATGCAGATGAGTTTGTCGAGCTCGGTTTCGCCCGATGGCTTGACATATTTGGTGCGCGTGCGCAGCTCTTCGTAAATGCGAGAAATGCTGTTCACGTCGAAGTCGTGCGTAACGGGGTAGAGGGCATCGATAGCCGACACATAGAAAGCGCGGTCGCCCGAATCGTGTATCATTTGGCTGATGAAGCGAGACTTTCCGCTGCCGTTGGCACCCACGACGGTGATTTGCCGATGGCTGTCTTTGACGGTGTAAGTTTGTCCGTTGACGTGGCGTGGTAGGGTGATTTCCATATCTCAACGCATTTTGTGGTTCTTCTTTTACAAAATTAGCACGTCGTGAGCAATGTTCAAAACATTCGCTCGTTAATAAATGCCAAAACGCGCCCCGCCGCCATTTTCAGTCACTTTTTTTATCTCACTCACGACAGCCGTCAATCTGCCTTTTTTTGATTATTTCCATTGCTTACATTAAAAAGTTGGCAATATTGCCAACTTTTTAATGTAGAATAGACTCCCGTTATACTATTTGCGATTCCGGTCGGTGTACAACGATTGGTTGTTGTATCCTTGCTGATACCAAGCCTGGTAACAGTTTCTTGAACAGAGATATGTCCTCCGTCATAAGGAATACTCTCAACGATGCCATTCGCTCGTTAATAAATGCCAAAACGCATCGGCGGGCATGTTTTAGCCAAAAATTGCGAGAATCGGGACAACGATGTTTCGCAAAAAGTTGTCATCTTTGCAAGCGAAAGACAGTCATAGTATGAAACAGGTTATCAGGTATTTCTTCTTTATAGCAATATCAATTTCGACACTTATTTCCTGTGATATGGTGGAGTATCATCCTTATGACCTCCGCGTATCAGGGGAAACAGGTATTAATGCTAAAAATATAGCAAAAATCGAGTCAACGCTTGTCGGGCGCAGTGAGTTCTCGTTCGCCGTGGTTAGCGACACACAGCGTTGGTACGACGAAACGGAGGCGTGCGTAGCAGCAATCAATGCGCGAGCGGACGTCGATTTTGTCCTGCATACGGGTGACCTAAGCGACTTCGGTGCGCGCCACGAAATGGAGATGCAGCGCGACATTCTAAACCGGCTGAGAGTGCCTTACGTCTGCATCCTCGGCAATCACGACAGCATAGCAACCGGCGAGCACGTGTTCAACATAATCTTCGGCGACAACGATTTCGCTTTTACTGCCGGAGATGTGCGTTTTGTGTGTCTTAACACCAATGCTTTGGAGTTTGACCGCTCCGAACCCGTGCCTAATTTCTCGTACATTCGCGAGCAATTCGAGAATTTCCCCACAAATGCCCGTCGCACGGTGATTGCCATGCACGCCGGACCGTTCTCGGAGCAGTTCGACAACAATACCGCCATGATGTTTCAATACTACGTGCGCCGTTTCCCCGAACCGATGTTTTGCCTTTACGGGCACAATCATCAGTTTGCTGTCGACGACTTTTTCGGCGACGGACTGCTCTACTATCAATGTCCGTGCGCCAAAAAGCGTATGTTCTTAGTGTTTAAAATTACAGACGAAGGTTATGAGTGTGAAACGGTTGATTATTAGCATATTGGCTGCTTTTGTAGGTCTGCTGACTGTGTCGGCGGTCGAAGTCGATTCGACGGCTGTAAAGCGCTTCGACAAGCGCGTGCGTTGGCATTACGACGGCTGGGAAAGGCTAAAACCCAAGACAGTGACACTCCGGTATGCCGGAGGAATGGGCTTGGCAGCCGGCGGCGTCGGGTGGCAGTACGGGCGGCGCGACCGGGCCTCGACCGAATTGCTTGTCGGCTTTTTGCCGCGTCATTACGGTAACGAATTTCGCCTGACGTTCACCCTCAAAGAATCGTTTGAGCCGTGGAGCATACGCTGTTGCCCGTGGCTCGCCGTCGAGCCGCTCACCTGTGGTGCCTACGTCACGACAATTACCGGCGAAGAATTTTGGGGCAGTCGCGAGCCAAAGCGGTATCCTAAACACTACTACAACTTTGCCTCGCGGTTGAGGCTTAACGTCTTCCTCGGTCAGCAAGTTTCGTTCTATACGCGCAACGATGTGCTGCGGCTGGTTTCTGCATACTACGAGTTGAGCACCAACGAAATCTACCTGCTCAGCCGCGCTACCAACAGCTACCTCCGCCCCCGCGACTACCTCCGCCTCTCCTTCGGCATACGTATGCAAATCTGCAAACCGGTGGATAGGTGAGAGTGCGCCTTCGGCGCGGTTAGAATGTTAAGAGGTTAGAAGGTTAATCGGCAGCTTGCGCTGCGAAGGAATCGGACTGAATAACGGGCTGAATAATGAATTATGCATGCTAAAAATGCGAAAAAGCTATTTAATTCCGGAAAGTCTGTGTATCTTTGCAAGGTAATATACAGAGTTGAATAATAAAAACGATAAAAGATATGG
The DNA here is from genome assembly GCA_004555955.1 of Bacteroidales bacterium. Taxonomy (GTDB): domain Bacteria; phylum Bacteroidota; class Bacteroidia; order Bacteroidales; family Muribaculaceae; genus Limisoma. The sequence goes on from SFJG01000111.1 coordinate 4,853, forward strand.
CACTACCGATAGCATCCATACCGGTACTGACCGGTGAAGTTGCACAGCGATTTGAAGCTGAGGCACAAGCACATTACGAGTGGTATCTTAATCGCTCGGAGGAAGAGAAGAAGGCACATGCAGAAATCATGGAAAAGAAATTTGCAGAGTTGCACGAAATGATGGCTAAAGCACACTGGGGAAACGAATGACGAAAATAGGAAGTAAAATAATAAGATAACGATGTACCAAATTTTTATTATGTCACCTCTTTAGCCTTTTTTAAGTTAGACTAAATTTAATTCGTTCTACTAATTCACAAAAGTGTACAGTTGTTCATCAACGGGCTATATATGCAAATAATCCAACTAAGTAATCACTATATCATAACCGTCTTAAAAATTCGGTTTCGCTAAGCACTTCTATATCATTTCCTTTTTCTAGTAATTGTAGGGCTTTCTTTTGTTTACTACTCATACCAGAATCACCGACGACCTTGTAATCTTGTTGTCCTACAACTAAAACATCTGTTTTTGAAGTCACGCTATTAGTAGGAATACCTCCTACATCTGCAACCTTTTTAAGTAGTTCCTTCCTTGTCCCATATTGGCAAGAACCGGTGAAGCATACAGATTTGCCAAAGAAATAGTTACCTTCATCCACAGTATCTGGATTAACTTGTAGCTCCTTTATAAAATCCTTGTAGTTGCTACCATGAGCCTTTTCTTTTGCCAAGTGTGCTATGAATGTATTAGGTGCAAACTTTCCTCTATGGAAATTGTACTTGGATTCTAAATCATCTAAGGTGCTTCCATCTAATTCCAGACACTTTAACAGTAGCTTTGCGCATCCTAAACTATCACTATCTGCCTTATGATGTACACCAAATTTTAAATTTAGGTAGTCTAATACCACGTCAAGTGAATAACTATAGCAACCTTTTATTATGTAACGGGCTATT
>SFJG01000112.1 GCA_004555955.1 Bacteroidales bacterium
CATTCGGTGGGAAGCGATTTTTGTTTTATTATATGTCGACCGGAATAGGCGCTGCAATCATACAATTGCTGATAATGCATTTCGAGATAGCCTCAATAGCGAGTTCGCTTCCGGCAGAAGCGGTAGATACAGTCTATCGCGAGGGCTACAGCGTGCTTAGTCAGGCAAAGAACTACGTTGAGCCCGGCATGGCAGAGATGAATCTGTTGATAAACACGCCGATAGTTGGCGCTTCGGGAGCCGTATTCGGCATTTTGCTGGCGTTTGGCATGATATATCCCAACGAAATGCTCAGCATTTTTTTCATAATTGACATCAAAGCGAAGTATGCAGTTATCGGCTATGGTGTGCTTGAGTTGATATTCGGCGTAAGCGGCGTGATGAGCAACATTGCCCATTTTGCGCACTTGGGAGGTATGCTTGTAGGCTTGTTGATTATTTTGATTTGGCGCAAGAAAGGCATTATAGGTGGCTACTAACATTAAGATAAACAACAGGATTAAGCGGCTATCGGCGGTAACATTGCTAATAGTCGCAAACGTAGCAGTATGCCTGATGCTCGGAGTCAACGCATTGTTGACGAGCATTACCGACGCGGGATTCAACTTGCTATATTGGCTCGAACTGCCGCCCACGTTTGCCGGGTTGAGCCATCGACCATGGACGTTGCTGACGTATATGGTTACGCACTACAACGTCGTGCATCTGCTGTTTAATATGCTTTGGTTGTATTGGTTCGGCATAATACTTCGCGACTTCACAACCGAGCGCAATTTTGTTTGGCTGTATGTGATATGCGGCGTCGGTGGCGCAGCGGCATATTTAGCAACGAGCACATTAGTCCCGATAGCAACCGCCGGACTTGTCGGCGCATCGGCTTCAGTGTTTGGCATCATTGCCGCAACAGCGGTGCGCATACCCAACTACCGATTAAACCTATGGCTTATTGGGACGGTCAAAATCAAGTGGATAGCGCTAATAATCGTCGGACTAATGCTGCTGACAACCAATCCGACCAATATTGGAAGTTTGGCGGCACACGTTGGCGGCATCGTCAGCGGTGCGGCTTGCGCATTGGCAAGCAAGCCTCGGTGGCACACCAAAGCCAATAAGTGCCGGGCAACGAGCCCTACTATCGACCGCGCCGAAGCCGAGCGTCGGCTCGACGAACTGCTGAAACGCGTCAAGAAGTCGGGATTTGCGTCGCTGAGCGACCGCGACAAAATGCGTTTGATTGAACTTAGTAAGAAGTTAAAATGAAAAACGTGAAAAAAGGTAAGCGCAAGAAGAGCGACAAGCCACAGTTTGGCTTGATATCGAAAATTTTGCTCACCATCAACATTTTAGTGGTGGTGCTCTACCTTACTGCTTGCTACATTGGTTATGTCGACCCCGATTCGGCAAGCTATCTTGCACTTATGCCGATGGCATATCCGCTCTTTCTCATTGCCACAATCCCCACGTTGCTGTTTTGGGTTGTCAAACACCGACGGCTGATGCTCATCACCGTTTGTTCTTGGCTTGCAACGATTCCGCAGATATGCACGTTTATGCCCATACACTTCAACGACATCGAGCAAGCACAAAGCAAGAAAGGTAGCTACACGCTGACGACCTACAACACGTTAGGATTTGCCGGCGACAAAGAAACCAAGAACGCAATCATCGACGAGATACTTGAAAAGAATGCCGACTTTGTGTGCATCCAAGAAGGCACGACCATCGACGATTTACGCTATTGGCATACCGACCCCGACCGCATTGCACGTCTTTGTGCCCGTTATCCGTATGTCCACTTCAGCAACAAGAACCATACTTTGGGCTGTTTTTCGAAGCGTCCCATCGGCATTATCATGGAGCAAAGCATCGGCAATTACTTCTACGTAGAGGCGTATAAGACGTCAGGCTTAGGTGGCGAAATCTACATTATCAACACCCATATGGAATCGATAGGGCTAACCGTCGACGACAAGCGGCTATATATGGACCTGACACAAACGGCAAAAAAAGAGACACTGAAAGGCGTACGCTCGCATCTGCTCAACAAACTGCTAAAAGCCGACCGACAACGAGCCGTGCAAGCGCGCCTTATCAAGAGCATTGCCGACAGCCTTCGCACGGTGTCGCCCCATACGCCGCTATTCATCTGCGGCGACTTCAACGACCCGCCTTACACCTATTCCTACCTCACGGCAAAAGGAAACTACAGCGATGCCTATACCGATGCCGGGGTAGGCTACGCTCACACTTATAACCGCAATCGCTTCTACTTCAGAATCGATAACATCTTCTATGACGACCGGCTGGTCGAAGCCGAAGCGTGCCGCGTCGGCACCTCGAAAGCCTCCGACCACCACAGCGTCACCGCAACATTTAATAATCACAACAAATAAAACATAGAATATGAAACTAACAAAACAAACCGCCACGTCCTTGCTAACGGCAGGTATGCTGGCAATTGCAGCGACTATGAATGCAACAAATCCATTTTTGAGTGACTACAACACACCCTTCAACATTCCGCCATTCGAGCGTATCACCGAAAACGACTACATGCCCGCGCTCAAAGCCGGCATGGAGCAACACAACAAAGAAATACAGGCAATTATCGACAATCCCGAAACTGCCACGTTCGAAAACACTATCGTAGCGCTCGACAACGCCGGACAGCTTCTCGAAAACGTCAGCCTCGCATTCAACAGCATCTACGAAGCGATGTCTACGCCCCGATTGCAAGAAATCGGCACCGAGGTTTTCCCTATGCTTTCGAGCCACAGCGATGAAATTATGATGAACGACAAACTCTTTGCTCGCATCAAAACCGTCTACGACAATCGTCAATCGCTCAACCTCACAACGCCACAAAAGCGCTTGCTTGAGAAATACTATAAAGACTTCGCGCGCAACGGTGCACTGCTCTCGGACGAAAAGAAAGCCGAACTGAAGAAAATCAACGAAGAATTATCGAAACTCAACCAGAAGTTCGGCGACAACATTGTTAAAGGCATCAACAACTGGAAGCTCGTCATCGACAACAAAGCAGACCTCGCCGGACTGCCGCAATCGAGCATCGACGTTGCTGCCGAAGAAGCCGCAGCAGCCGGAATGCCGGGCAAATGGATTTTCACGCTCCAAGCGCCGAGCCGTCTGCCGTTCCTGACCTATTGCGACAATCGTCAACTCCGCGAACGCCTCTTCACCGCATACATCAACCTGGCTAACACCGGCGAAGAAAACGACAACAAAGCACTCATCAACCAAATTCTCACCCTCCGCACAAAGAAAGCAAAACTCTTCGGCTTTAACAACTATGCGGAATATGCCACCGACAACGTAATGGCAAAAACACCCGCAGCTGCCGAAGAACTGCTGATGAAAGTTTGGAAGCCCGCAGTAGCAAAGTCGCACGAAGAAATCGCCGACATGCAAGCCTATGTAGACCGTCACGGCGGCAACTTCAAGATTGCCGGCTGGGACTACTATTACTATGCCGACAAAGTTAAACAAGAACGCTTCAACTTCGACGAGAACGAGGTACGCGCTTACTTCCCCATCGAAAGCGTACGCCAGGGCATCTTCCGAATGGCTGAACGTCTCTACGGAATAACCTTCAAAGAAGTAGAAAACGTACCTATCTACCATCCCGACGTAAAAGTCTACGAAGTGCTCGACTCCGAATCGAAACACCTTGCCACATTTATGACCGACTACTACGCACGCCGCGGGAAACGCCAAGGCGCTTGGATGTTTGTATTCCAAGAGGCAAACGGCACAAAAGACATACGCCCGATTGTCTATAACGTGGGCAACTTCACCAAGCCGACAGCCGACTCACCCTCGCTGCTGACAATCGACGAAGTAGAAACAATGTTCCACGAATTCGGACACGGCTTGCACGGTATGCTTACACGCTCGCAGTATAAAGGCAATGCAGGAACCAACGTCGACCGCGACTTCGTTGAATTCCCCTCACAACTTCACGAACACTGGATGTTTGAACCCGAACTTCTCAAAGAATACGCCCGACATTACCGCACAGGCGAAGTAATTCCCGACGCACTCGTTCGCAAGCTCATCGAATCGAGCAAGTTCAATCAAGGATTTGCCAACACCGAACTCGTTGGCGCTGCCCTACTCGACTTGAAATGGCATCAACTGACCGACCTCGAAGGCATTAACGCTGCCGAATTCGAGCGCTCCGTGGCTGAAAGCCTCGGCATGCCCGAACAAATCCCGTTCCGCTACCGCTCAACCTACTTCAACCACATCTTCAGCAGCGACGGCTATGCAGCAGGCTACTATACCTACATTTGGGCACAAGTGCTCGACTGCGACGGTTTCGAAGTGTTCCAAAAAACAGGCAACGTATTCGACCCCGCAACAGCGGCACGCCTCAAACACGTCCTCGAATCGGGCAACGACGAAGACCCCATGACTCTCTATGAAGGCTTCGCAGGACACCGTCCCGACGCAGGAGCTCTCCTCCGCGACAAAGGCCTCGATAAGTAAAACAGAATATATGAGCATCGAGCGTCGACCTTCTAACCGGGTCGACGCTCGCTTTTTTGTCTCGGCATCAGATTTTTTTAGTACCTTTGCCGTATGAAACGAATAGGCATACTCTCCGACACTCACGGCTACTGGGACGCCCGCTACGCCAAGCATTTTGCCGACTGCGACGAAATATGGCACGCCGGCGACATCGGCTCTAACGAAATAATCGACCGACTAAGCGAAATAGCACCGCTTATTGCCGTGGCTGGCAATATCGACGACTCCACGACACGCCGCACCTGCGGCACGCTCAAGACGTGGACCACGGAAGGTGTCAAAGTGATGATGACTCACATCGGGGGTTACCCCGGCAAATATGCGCCCGGCATTCGTTTCAAAATCGAAACTAACCGCCCGGACATTTTTGTAGCCGGACACAGCCACATTCTCAAAGTGATGTACGACCACAGCCTCAACACACTGCACATCAATCCCGGAGCAGCCGGAGTATACGGTTGGCAAGCCGTAAGAACGCTCGTCAAACTTACACTCGACTCCGGCACAATCAAAGACCTTGAAGTGATAGAACTTGGGAAATAGTGGAGAAGTGATGAGTGTGTTCAGGGACTTATATCGGACAGTAACATATTCAAATACTTTAATGTAATCTTGCAAGATATTATAGACAAGAGATGAAAGGCTACGTCACATCAAACCGTATTTTTGAGAAGGCGGCAAATAATGGCATCGAAGAAGCTTGTCAAGCAATAGCGGAGTCTTTTTACTATGGCTTTGGTGTAGAGAAAGACGTCGCAAAAGCTCTTGGATGGAACGAAAAGGCTCTGAATTGGGGCTATACTCCAGCCCGTTATCTGCTTGCTGTAATGTGTTTGCAGAACTCTTTGACTGAGATTCTTTTTGATAAAGTTCTACGAGGCATGAGTTATATGGAACAAGCTGCTCTGGATAAATATCCATTAGATATTAAATTCTTTGAGGAACAAAACAGATCGAAATCCGCCGAATAGAACTGTCCTTTAATCCATTTGAATTATCAAGAAATACCGACAATGGTTTAGTTTGTGTTTCATTCTTCATATCATGTACACTTTGCATCCATTCTTTTTATAAACAGACAGAGTAAACTCAAAAGATGCCGGAACTTCTCCGACCCGGCTACTATGGTGCGCATTGTGCTGAAGTACT
>SFJG01000113.1 GCA_004555955.1 Bacteroidales bacterium
ACGATAGCGTTGTGTCAGAAGCCTCTTGTACAGAGCACTCGGAGTTAATAAAAGCAATCCTCCAGCCTATAGCTACTCAAGGCATGATTGCCTATGACTTTAGCGATTTGCAGACAACTCTTGCCGACGCAAAGCATTTCTTTATAAAGTCAGCAACCGGGCATGGTAATGAGCGAGTTGCAGAAGCGGTAGGTCACATAAAAAGTTCATTATCTTCATCCATGCTCGAAACAATAAGGAGGATTTCGATTTTACTTTATTTCAACAAAGAGGGAGAACAGCCATTGTTGATGCAAGAAATGACTGTACTAACCGAATTTCTGAAAGAACTGCCTGAAAACATTGAAGTCATTTGGGCTTTATATCCCGATGTAACTATAGAGGAGCATGGAATAAAACTATCAGTAATCGCCGCCAGAAAAGAAAATATTAAGGGATAAGATTATTTCAACCAATTAAAATTACTGATATTCGGTATTTTGCTGATAGAAATTCAATAAAATCAAGCAAATTTGCATATTACATACAACAAAAATATAGTTACGTTATGACAGAAAAAGAAATACTGGTTAGTGCTGAGAATCTGGAGACTGGATTTATAACCGGACAAGTATGTAATCATCTTGATAATCAAGAGATGATTGAGATTGCAACTGCATTGAGATCAATTACTCAAACAATAGCAAAAATATTAGAGGAGCGAAATACTATACCCAATCAGGTACAGTCCGGATTAATTTTTCAATATTTCTTTGATAGATCGGTTGAGATATTTTACAAGCAGTTTAACGGCATTGAAACAGACTCCGTATCGTTCAATATTCAAGAAGTATTTGAATATTACGAGCCTGACCTTCCTTACAATGTTCAGCAAATCCTGACGAATCGTGTCGATAATATTGTCGTCTTAACTTCAAAGCTATGGAACTTTATGGAAGGTACCGGAGTATTTGATACTCCCTTCAACGTATGGTTCTCCAACTTCTTGTCGGTTGCAACTATTATTGGGCTCAGATTTGCTCAGGAGATAGATTTTGATGATGAGAGCGAATTAAACGCATTTCTCAATATAGACTAATTCCTCATGTCGGTTGAATTTATTTCAGGCCACGACCATTACGATAATGGTCGTGGCAGAGAGACTATTTAACAAGTTTTTGGCAGTCTCTTTTTTTGTCTCTTCAACTCATCACACTCAACACACTCTTCACACTCATCTACTCTGTTCTTATTTCATTCCGAAGATGTAGGCGGTGAGGGTTTCGCCGACGGCGGCGAGGGTCGATGGCGATATGTGTCTCATCACGTCGTCGGTGGTGTGCCACTGCGGGCAAAAGCCTGTGGGCGAATCTTTTCGCTGGTCGATGATGTCGATACATGGAATGCCCGCAGCTATTATCTCGACGTGGTCGTCGGTAATGGCGCCGCCGTAGTCGTTGACAAAGCGGTCGCCGTGTCCTAATTGTGCTGCCAGCGCCCAAAGCGTCGACACCGTCTTGGCATCGCTCCGATATGAGAAATATTCTTTCAAAAACTTTGCATTCGCGTCGCCGACCATGTCCAAGAGGATGCCGCTCGTAGGATAGACGTAGCCCTCGCGATGGGGATTCGACGCCCAATAGCGCGTGCCCAGCGCCCATGAGTCTTCGCTATCGCCTTCGCGGTCGCCCCAGTCTTCGGCATCGGTCAAGAGGATGTCGACGCCAACGGTCGGCTCGTTTGCGGCAAGCAGTCGCGCAACTTCGAGCGCCACGCCCACACCGCTCGCACCGTCGTTGGCACCCATCACCGGCTGACGATGTTTCGATGCATCGGCATCGCTATCTGCCCACGGACGGCAGTCCCAGTGCGCCAAGAGCAGTATGCGCTTGGGCTTGTCGGGATAGAATTCGGCAACGAAATTGCGTGCTTTCAGCGTCGTTCCGTCGTAAGCACGAAGGTCGACGCACTGCTCGGTGACGGCGCTACTGTGGCGGCGCAACTGCGCGAGCAGATAGTCGCCGCAACGGCGATGTGCCTCCGTGTTGGGCACTCGCGGTCCGAACGAGCACTGCGCCTCGACGTAACTATACGCCGAATCGCCGCTAAATGCCACACGTGGTACGGGTCCGGAAGTGTCTGCCGTAGCATCGGAAGTAGAGCTGTTTTTCGCGTTCGAACAGCCTGTCAATGAGATTATTATCGATGCAATCATCGTTATTGCGCCTTGTAGTTTCATTTATATCATTGTTTAAGCAGTTTGTTGTATTGACCTTTGCTGCGTGTCGCTTTGCCGTACGCTATGGCGTGGCGGGAGCAGGTGTGATAGCACGCAAGGCAGTTTATGCAGTTACCTTTCCAACGGGGGCGACGGTCCACGATTTCGATGTTGTCTAAAGGGCAATTTGCAGCGCAACGACCGCAGCCGCGGCATGTGTCATCTGCGCAAAACTTCTTGTCGCTCATATGTTTAACAAATCCCGGGCGGATAACCTTCGACTTAAACCATGCAAACGCGCCGTGATGCGTCAAGTCGCCGCGATAGTGCTCGCGAACGCGCTCGGCAATGGCGTCAACCCTCGCCGGCATTGCTCCGAGTTTCTCAGCTTCCAACGTCGGACTGTCGACGTCGAACCCCGGCAGAAGGACGTAGGTATTCGGCATCTGCACGGAGAATTGCGCATCGGCTGTCAAGCCTTTTTCGCACATCAGAGCAGTCCATTCGCGTGCGGTCAGCCCGGTGTCGTCGCCGCAGGTTGCCACCATATAGCAATACGCTGCTTTGTCGGTCAGTTTCAGCCGCCGAATGCATTCAGCCACCGTTCGAGGCACTCCCCATCCGTGGATAGGAAACACAAAGCCCAAGCTCTCGCCTTCGCCAAGGCTGACAACTTCGCACGAGCATAAGTCTGCCACTCGTTCTCCCAAACGCTCACCAAGCCTTTCAGCCACGCACCGACTGTTGCCGGTTGCCGAAAAATAGAGTATCATCTCAAAGCCCGTTTAGTGGACAGTTACCAGCGTTGCGCCGAAGCCGTATTCACGGAACGATGCATCTTGCGCCTCGCAGTTTTTATACTTACGTTTGAGTTCGTCGAGAATAGCCTTGCGCAGTACGCCCTCGCCCTTGCCGTGGATAAACACGATTTTTTGACCCTTATTGCGGATGTTGGCGTCGAGCGTCTTGCGAAATTCGCCGAGTTGCACCTCGAGCATATCGCCGTTCGAAAGCCCCGCCGTGGTGTCGAGCAGCGCGCCGATATGCAAATCCACCTCGATTATCGCGCCCTTCTTCGCGTGTTGATGCTTCTCCACGCGCCGACGTTCCGGCTTGTCGGCTTGTCGCTTTTCGCGCATTGCCTGCTCGAGCATACTGCTGTCGACCACCATCTGACGCTGCGGTACGTCGTTTTTCACGATGTCGTAGGCAATAACCGGATTTTCGAAATATTCATGGTCGTGGAAGCAATGCAACTTATAGAATTTCGTGGCATCGACGCGATATTCTACCGCCACGGGATTCTTCGGACGATAGTCGGCGCCACGCTTAAACGCCACCAACTGAACGGAAACGCGCTCGAGTTGCGGCAAATCTTCGTGAGTCAGTTCCTCGAGCAACACCTGAATGTTGGGCTCCACAATACCTTCGTAGCGGCAGTGCCATCGTCCGTCTTCCGAACGCGAAGCATAGACAACATAGAGAAAATAATTGCTGTCGTTGACCAAATAGGCGGTAAATCCCGTCGTGTTGATATGCTTTATGTCGTCAGCCTCGTAGCCCAACACGATGTTGAGCGTGTTGCCTTCGGCGGTTTCAACGATTTCAACGTCGTTTTCGCTATGCGTCGGTGCCGGAGCCGCCTTGACCACCGCCGGTGCCTCATACTTGCTCGGCTCATTTGACCCGTACTTCTTCTTGGGGACGATGCCGCCGTCGGGGTCGACAACAACACATTCGCGCACCAAAACCGGCGTCTCAAATCCGTCAGACTCCTCTACATAGGCTATATTTCCTTCTATTTTGCGTACCGTTCCTCCGCCTACAGCGTTGAGAAACCTCACAGTATCTCCTACTTTCATGTCGTTTTTGAATTTTGCGACTGTAAAGTTACATCAAATATTTCTTTTCCGATTGCAAAAAATCAAAAAGATATCATATGCAAGAAGTTAGGCGTCTTAACCCGACCCTCTTAAACCGTTCCCCGTACCTCTTAACTATACTTTGCAGTCCGAATTTTGCCAAACACATATTTCGCTGTAACTTTGCCCCACGAAAAAAGTAGTGTATGGCAAACAGCAACGACCCACACATATTAGGCACCCAACCAATCGGCAAACTCCTCGTCAGTTACTCCCTGCCCGCAATTATCGGGATGACTCTAACGTCGCTCTACAACATCATCGACAGCATCTTTATCGGCAACGGTGTCGGCGCACTCGCCATCTCCGGTATGGCTATCACATTCCCGCTGATGAATTTGCTAATCGCTTTCTGTACACTCGTAGGCGTCGGCGGGGCTACCATTTCGTCTATCCGACTCGGACAAAAAGACAAACGAGGCGCCGAAGACATCCTCGGCAACGCCGCAATCCTGCTCGTCATCAACGCCTGCTTCTATGGGGGCATCACCCTTCTCTTTCTCGACGACATCCTTCGACTCTTCGGAGCAAGCGACGACACCCTCCCTTACGCTCGCGACTTTATGCAAGTAATCCTCGCCGGAAGCCCGATTTCATACTCTATGATTGGTCTGAACAACATCATGCGTGCCACAGGATACCCGAAAAAAGCAATGCTTTCGTCCGTACTAACCGTTGTGTGCAACCTCATTCTCGCGCCGATATTCATCTTCGTCCTCGAATGGGGTATACGAGGCGCAGCGTTAGCAACCATAGTTTCGCAAGCCATCGGGCTCGTTTGGGTGCTATGCCACTTCTTCAACCCCCGCACCTACATACGCTTCCACCGACCAAGCCTACATCTACGCAAACGATTGATAAAGAACATATTCAGCATAGGTATATCGCCGTTTTTCATGAACGTTTGCGCATGCCTTGTAACCATATTCATCAACAACAGGCTCCTCGCCTACGGCAACGACTACTCCGTCGGCGCTTTCGGCATCGTCAACAGAATGCAGATGCTCTTCGTTATGGTCGTTTTGGGCATTGCTCAAGGCATGCAACCTATCGTGGGCTACAACTACGGAGCTTCGAAACACGACCGCGTACAACGAGCCCTAACCTACGGAATTTTAGCCGGAGTAGCAGTTACAACAACCGGATGCATCCTCGGCTCAGGATTTCCCGGCATCTTCGTCGCTCTCTTTACCGACGACCCGATGCTCGTGCCACAATCGCAATTCGCCTTACGCATCGCAGTAATGATGTTCCCATTCGTCGGCGCACAAATCATCACCTGCCAATTCTTCCAATCGATTGGCAGAGCAAAAGCAGCTCTCTTCCTGTCGCTCTCACGACAGCTCGTATTCCTGCTCCCCGGACTAATCATTCTCCCGCTATTCTTCGGCGTTGAAGGAATTTGGTACAGCATGCCCGTCAGCGACCTTCTCGCGACAATCCTCGCCGTATGGCTTCTCTTCAAAGCACACCTCGGCACCAAGTTGCAATAACGTGCCTCGTTCCTCTCCGCTCTCCGCTCGACGACGTCAAGATGCCCACTCGAGACCGTAGCCGTGTCGTAGATACGGCTGTGGTGGCTGTGCCGGAGGTACAGCTATTGTGGGTAACGCCGGGTTCAGTACCGGAGGTACTTAACCCGGTGCATGACTGCAGAGTAGATAATCGAGCTTCGGAGATGCTCGGTTGTGATAGCAGATTTGTCAGCGAGCACACTTGCGACGACACGCATAGTCAGTCGCAGCGAGCCTCTCCACTCGTCCCCCGTTCCTCTCCGCTCTCCACACTCCGCTCTACGCTCTACGCTTGATACCGCTTGCGGATAGGTGGGTACAGATGTCTGAAAAACAAACAATGAGCTAAATTGTATAGATTTTGCTAATTGACAATGCAAAGTTGGAGACTTTGCAAGCCTCTCTGCAAGCCTTCAATACCTTTCCGTTCGATAGTTAGTTAACCCGGCGGGCATAAAAAAAGAGGATGAACCGTTTGTGATTCATCCTCTGTAAGGGGGCGGTGACCTACTCTCCCGATTTCTCAGTACCATCGGCGCGGCGGGGCTTAACTT
>SFJG01000002.1 GCA_004555955.1 Bacteroidales bacterium
CGCCTTGTTTGCTTTTGTGGCATATTCAGCAGAGTTGGCTTTAAGTGCACTTTCCGCGAGGGTTGCATAGTCGGCTTTGTAGGCAAGGTTTGCAGAAGTAACGAAGCCGTTTATAAGAAATTCGGTAGGTATATTCATTTTCGCAATTGTGTAGTTCTCGCCGCCTTCCGGGTCAATTTCAATGCCTACGCGACAAATATTTCTTGTGTCAATTCCTGTAATGGATTGATAGCCATTAACTAAGTTTTCTTCGGTAAAATTCAAAGTAATTAAGCCTTCAGAGTCGGTTCTGCCGTTAATTTTGTATTGCGATACAATATTGTCGGTTGGGTTTACTACTTCTATCAATTGGTCGCCTGTTTGCTGCATATCCCAATCTTGCCAGAAGAATGATGCCCGGACTGTAATATTACGGTCAACGATTTTCGCACCGGTATTATCATACAACCAGATTTGGGTGGTAGAAATGGTGGCTGCTTTTGTGGTAAAGCCCGACAATGTGATTATTGATGCCACAATGGCTAATACTAATTTTTTCATATCGTGTAATTTTTTAGGTTACTATTTGTTTGTTTTTGCTAATTTGCCGGAGTAGATTAAGTTCCGGTTGCTGTTTGTGATTGTGAAAATGTAGATGCCAACGGGCATTTTCGTGCGAAGCTGTGTTTCTCCTCTATCTCCATTGATTTTTACGTTGAAGATTTGCTTTCCGGTAAGGTCGAGCAATATGGCGTTGCATTCGCCGACGGGTTCGGAGAATTTTACATTAATGACGTCAGCGCCGGAGTGCCACGTCACGTTTACAACTGCTTTCGACATGTCGAGCAATGAAACGCTGCCGTAATCAAATGTTTCGTTGTTGATTATCGGAGTCGGAACCGGCTTAATGCGATATTCGCCGTCGGTCGATTCAATGTCGAGAGGTGCTACCGTGTTGACGGTTGCGCTTCCTCCTTCTCCTGTCAATTCGAAGGTTTGATTTGCATACGCTTCACCGCTAAATGCTAATACAATCGATAGAAATCCTGCAAATAGTATTTTCCTTTTCATAGACTGTTTGTTTTTGCGGTTAATATTGTTTGTTTTTCTGTTGCAAATCTAATGCAAGAACGACTGTTTTGTATTACGTTTAAGGAACATCGTATTTCGTTTAAGGAACAAAATGACGTTTTTTCGGCGAAAATAGCACAAAAAAGAGGGCTGACTCCGCGTTTTTGGAATCAGCCCCCATGTGTAGCCTGTCGGCGAGAGTCTATTTGCAAAGTTCTTCGGGCACGTCGTATTGAGTTTGTAGTTTCCGGAGTTCTTTCATCAGTTCGTCGGTGATTTTCTCCGTGCCGGGTTTCCCGTAGATGTTGTTCATCTCGGTCGGGTCGGTTTCGAGGTCGTAGAGCTCCCATTTGTCGTCGACGTAGAAGTGCATCAGTTTGTATCGTTTTGTTTTGACGCCGTAGTGAGCACGGACGCTGTGGAATCCGGGAAATTCGTAGTAGTGGTAGTAAAGCGATTTTCGCCAATCTTTCGGCGTTTTGCCCGATTCGACGAGTCGGCGGAACGATTGTCCTTGCATATCGTCGGGGACGTCGATTCCGCACATGTCGAGAAAGGTGGGTGCGAAGTCGATGTTTTGTGTTAGCCCTTCGACTTTTGTGCCGGGCTTGATGTGGTCGGGCCAGCGCATCACCATAGGCATGCCGAACGATTCTTCGTACATAAATCGCTTGTCGAACCAGCCGTGTTCGCCGAGATAGAAGCCTTGGTCGGTGGTGTAGACGACGATGGTGTTTTTGTCGAGTCCTGTGCGCTTGAGGTAGTCGAGGATTTCGCCAACGCTTTCGTCGACGCTTGCCACGCAGCCCATATAGTCTTGGAGGTAGCGTTGGTATTTCCATTCGGCTACTTCTTTGAATGAGCGCTTGCGGGAGTGAAAATCGTTGTTGCGTTTGCGGTATGCGTCGAAGAACCGGCGCTGTTCGTCGTCGGTCATCGTGCCGAGGAATGCGTGAGGCCATGGGTCGTAGAGGAGGGTGTCGCTATCAATACCGGTAACCATTTTCAGGTCGTGACCTTCGTACATATCGCGATAGATGTTCATCTTTTGCAGTTGAGCGGCATAGCGCCCTTCGTAGGTGTCGTAGTAGTTGTCGGGGAGGGGGAATGTAGTGTCTTCGTAGAGGTGGTAGTGTCGCTCTGCGGGCACCCAATTGCGGTGGATTGCTTTATGGTGCATCATCAGGAAGAATGGCTTTTGCTTGTCGCTGCGGTTGTCGAGCCACTCTTCGCAGTATTGTGTTATCAGGTCGGTGACGTAGCCGGGGTGGCGTACGGTGTCGGTATCGGTGATGAATTGCGGATTGTAGTAGTCGCCTTGGTCGTTGAGAATCATCCAATGGTCGAATCCGGTAGGTTTCGAAATGAGGTGCCATTTTCCGATTACGGCAGTTTCGTAGCCGTTGGCTTGCAGTATTTTGGGCAGGGTTTGTTGGGTGCCGTCGAAGCCTTTTGCCCAGTTTTTCATAAACCCGTTTTTGTGGCTGTGTTTGCCGGTGAGTATTGCAGCGCGGCTCGGTCCGGAGATGGAGTTGCAGCAGTAGTTGTTGTAGAACGTAGCGCCTTCGTTGCCGATGCGGTCGATGTTTGGTGTCGGTGCAATTTTACCAATCGGGTGTCCGTAGATGCTCATTGCTTGCCGTGCATGGTCGTCGCTCATAATGAAGATGATGTTGGGACGGCTGTCGGGCTTGTCGGTTTGTGCTTTTTGTCCGTAGAGCGCCGATACAACAGGAAGTAGCGCAAGGCTCAGTGTAATTCTTTTTTTGTTCATTGTCAGTGGTTTTATATATTGTTGATTTGTGTCATTATTGATGCGGGGTCGTCGCCGACTGTCAGTGCGTGTTTCATATATTCCATATATGGTGCAACGTGTGCGAAAAATCGGTGATAGCCCGCGCAAAGGTAGTTTAGCCCGAAGTTGCCGTATCGGTCGTTGAGAAATCGATTTTTCGGGCATTCGCCGTTGCAGGCAAACAGGTATTTACACTCGCGGCATTGTCGGGGCAACATGGCTTGTTTCATTCGGGCAAACTCTTGTTGCTTTGGTGAATACATCATTTCGACGATTGTTGATGTGTGAATGTTGCCGAGTCGGTGTTCGGGGTAGACGAAGTGGTCGCACGAATAGACGTCGCCGTTGAACTCCATAACTCCGGCGTGGCCGCATTCGCTCGAGAGCGTGCACATTCCGGGCTGCACGCCGACCCAGTTGGCAAGCGTACTTTCAAACAACTGCACGTAATATTCACCCACATCGTTGCTTACCCATTCGTCGAAAATCGTGCAGAGAAATGCGCCCCATTGGTCGGGGGTTATCGATGTTTCGGTCAACGAGCCGTCGGCGGTCATGCCGGGCGCCAGCGTAAGGGCGTCGCTGCGTCGTGTTGTGCGCTCGACGATGGGCGAAAATTGGATGTATCGGCAGGCGATGTCTTTGAAAAAACGGTAGAATTCGAGAGGTCGGTTGACGTTGTAGTTGTTGACCACAGCGAGCGCATTCCAGTCGATGTCGTAGCGGTTGAGCAGACGTATGGCATTGATAACTTTGTCGAAGGTGGGGCGTCCCTGAGCATCGCGTCGGTATCGGTCGTGTTGGTCTTTAGGTCCGTCGATAGAGATTCCGACGAGGAAGTTGTTGCGCTTGAGAAATTCGCACCATTTGTCGTCGAGAAGAGTGCCGTTTGTTTGCAGGCAGTTTGTTATTGTATAGCCTTTGCCGTAGATTTGCTGGAAATGAATAGCCCGTTGGTAGAACGACAGCGGGCGCATCATAGCCTCGCCTCCGTGCCAGGTAAACTGCACGTAGGGCGTGGTTTGCGCTTCGATGTATTGACGTATGAAACGTTCCAATACGGCGTCGCTCATCACGTTGCCCGTCGGTTGCGACTCGTATAGCCGACTCTTTTCCAAGTAGTAGCAATAGCTGCAGCGGAGGTTGCATCGCGAGCCTGCCGGCTTCAGCATTATGTACATCGGGCGGCTGAATGGTGTATGGGTGGTCATTTCTTTTTCATTAGCGTTGTAAAGGTAAGTATTTTTTCGCATATGGGCACAAAAAAAGGAACTTTTTCCCAAAGTCCCTTCCTCTATAGGTTTCCAATAGGTATAATTTTTTAAGGTAAAAAAGATTGTTTTAGGTTTGTGATGCAAAGGTGGTTACATTTTTTATTATAAACAAACAAAAAAATATGTTTTGTAACATAATTTTTTAATATTTGTTTCAATAATTGTTCTAAATGTTTAAAAATAAGCAATTTACCTTTGCTTACAATCTGAAATTTCTTTTGTTAAAAAATGTTTCTTTGTTATTTTCTGCAAAAAACAGTTACTTAATCGGTGAAATACTGCAATTTGAGGTCGTTTCCGTCGTAAACAGCGTAGGAATATAGTTTTATCCAATCGCCGAGGACAATGAGGCGCGAGATGCCGTCGACGTTTTCGTCGACCGCAACGTGGCGATGACCGAACACGAAATAGTCGATTTTCGGGTCTTGCTTATAATTTGTAACAAATCGTCGCAGCGGTTCGTCGTCGCCGAACGCTTTGTCGTCGCCGTTCACTCGATTGCTGCACGACCAGTTGAGGGCAAACGGCACGGTCCAGCGTGGGTGGATGCCTGAGTAGAGGCGTTGGCAGAAGCGGTTGCGGAAGAATGCGCGGAGCATGCGGAACGTGCGCGAATCGTCGCCGAGTCCGTCGCCGTGGGCGATGAAAAACCGTTTGCCGTCGATTTGCTTGACTTGCGAGCCGTCGACCACTTCCACGCCGAGTTCCGAGGGAAGATAGTCGAAAATCCAGATATCGTGGTTGCCGATAAACCAGTAGATTTTTATGCCGGAGTCGGCGAGTTCGGCAATTTTGCCAAAAAATCGCACGTAACCTTTAGGCACAACGTAGCGGTACTCGAACCAGTAATCGAGGATGTCGCCGAGCAGATAAATCTCTTTGGCATCATTGCGAATCGACTCCAAAAAAGACACTATGCGTTGCTCCTGCTTACGCGGGTTGTCGATATATTTTGCACCGAGATGGAAGTCGGAGAGGAAATATGTCTTAGTTCCGGGCATAACTATAGAAAACCTAATTCAAGTTTTGCTTCTTCGCTCATCATGTCTTGCGTCCATTCCGGCTCGAAAACGAGGTTGACATCCGTGGCGGTCACACCTTCGACGCTGTCGACCTTCATACGCACGTCTTCCAATAGGAAATCGGCAGCCGGGCAGTTGGGCGCGGTCAGCGTCATGTCGATAGTTACGTGTCCGTCGTCGGCAACGTCTATCTTGTAAATCATACCCAAAGAGTAGACGTCGACCGGTATTTCGGGGTCGTATACGGTTTTGAGCATCCGGATGATGCCTTCTTCTATTTTCAGTTTGTTTTCAGAGTCCATAGTGCAAAGATAGTGCAAAGTTGGCGAAATTACGGTATGTTATAGCGCAAATACACTTTTTTTTCGTACTTTTGCGTCGCTAAAAAAGAAAAAGTTTTAATGAGGAATCTTCTTATACATTATTATAATACGCTTCGGCGCGATGCTTTCACCGACAAAACGACGCTCGTTTTCGGGATTGCTTTGGCTCTGAAGTTTCTTGTGTTTGATGTGTTGTGGAGCATCCCGACGACGTTTAAGCCGTTCTCTATTTTCGAGTTTTATCCTGCAAAGATTGTCGCAATTCTGCTTTTACTCTTTCCGGTGAAGGTGTTCCGTTCTCGGGTGGCTCAGACGGTAGTGTTATTTCTTCTCGATGGACTGTTAGTAGCCAATTTGATGTATTTTCGCACCTACTATACGGCGATACCGCTGGCAAGTTACGGTCAGGCGGGCAATTTGGCAGACTTTATGAGTAGCGTTGTCGACTCGTTGCGGTGGGTTGATTTGGTATTTCCGCTAACGACGTTGTTATGCATACCTTTTGCGCTGAAAATCTGGCAGAAAGAGCGACGCTTTTCGCTCTATCTGACCACATTGGCGGTTGGTGCGGTCGCTTTGGCGGTGCCTACTATTGCCAAAGGCGGCTATTATAAGGCGTACAACGACGGACGTCAACAAGCTTATCTTTGCTCGAGTATGCCGTCGGTCTACACGGTTTTCGGCAGTATGTTGTTCGATTGGATTGATAGCGGCAAGCAGCTCACCGACGAAATGCGCGCCGAGGTCAATGCATGGCTCGACGCACGCCCGAAGTCGCCGCGCTATGAAGGTGCGAAACGCAAGAATTGCGTGGTGATTTTGTGTGAATCGCTCGAAAGTTGGGTGCTTCAAGACACCGTCGAGGGTCAGGAAATAACGCCGAATCTCAACCGATTGCTTGCCGACACGACAACGCTCTATGCTCCGAACGTGCTGACGCAAGTCCGCGGCGGTCGGTCGATTGATGCGCAACTCATCTTGTTTGCCGGAATGTTGCCCTTGGCAAGCGGTACATACAGCAGTCAATATGCCGGCAACGAGTATTTTACCATCCCCAAAGCGATGAAGGCGGCGTATTCGTCGCGCGGCTACCTGTTGACCATCGACAAACTGTCGACTTGGAATCAAGGTCCGGTGGCGCAGGCTTTCGGCGTTGATACACTGATTGCCTACAGCGATTTTCGCCTCGACGAGGCTTTCGGAACGCATAAGCGAACCGGCGATAGGGCGTTCATGCGCCAATGCGCTGAGAAGATACGTGCCGGCGAGGTGTGGAAAAACGGCGAAAATGCTTTCCTTCAATTGGTGACCTATTCCGGGCATGCACCGTTTGTCATTCCCGAGGAGTTGCGTGAGTTGCATTTCTCAGACGCAGTGCCGGAGAAGATGGCCGACTATATGCATGCTGCACACTATACGGATTCGGCAATAGGCGAATTTGTCGACTTCCTCAAGACGTTGCCGCAGTACGACGAGACGTTGATAGTTATTACCGGCGACCACGAAGGACTCGCCGACTATCGTAGCGCAATCCGAGCCACCGATATGGGTAAAAAGCACGTCAGCGCCGGGCTGTTTACGCCTCTCATTGTGCTTAATTCTCCTTGCGGAGCAATGCGCTACGACGGTGTGATGGGTCAGATTGATGTCTATCCGACGCTTCTCGACCTGTTGGGCGTTGTCGACTATCCGTGGCGCGGAATGGGCGGCAGCATTCTCAATCAGGCGAAGGCGCCGTTTGCCGTTTCACCCCAACTTGAGGCTGTCGGCGAAGGCTACGACAGCGCATCTCTCGACCATGCCCGCCGTGCTTACGACGTGTCGGACATTATGTTGCGTTTCGACTTTTTTAAAAGTGAAGATTAAGAGTATGGCAAAGAAAATAATCATATCTTCCGATTATGAGCATTTGCGCGAGTTCGTTGCATCGCTGCCCGAAACATTTGACACAATCGGGACGTTGCTTTACGAGGGGCGAAATGTTGTCAAGTCAATAACTGTCGATGGCGTTGAGTTGATAGTAAAGCGCTATCGCCGACCGCATTTCATTCAGGGCATTTCTTACTCCTACTTCACATCGAGCAAGGCGGAGCGTGCCTACGTCTATGCCCGTCGCCTCCGCGAATTAGGCTTTTCGACGCCTCGTGAAGTTGCTTATGTTGAGGTAAAAAGCCGAACTTTTCTTACGTATAGCTATTTCGTTAGTTTGCCGGACCATCGTCCGCCGTTGTCGCAGTTGCTGCGTCGACCGGATTTCAGTCGCGTTTGCGTTGCACAACTTGCCGAGTTTATTGCCTCATTGCACGAAAACGGCGTGATTTACGGCGACTTGAACATGACGAATATCCTTTATAGCGTTGACAACGATGAGCATTATCAATTCGGACTGATTGATACGAATCGTGCAAGGTTCGCCTATCCTTCGCGTCGGCAAGCCTTGGAAGATTTGATACGCCTGAGTTATGACCACGATTTCTTGAATTGCTTTGCAGGGCTGTACGCGGAATGTCGTGGATGGAATCTCGAGCAAACTCGCCGCGAAGCAATCGAAGCACTTGCTCGATTCCAAGAGCGTCATAGACGGTACGATGCCATAAAGTGTGCCTTGAGATTGAAAAAATAATGACAAATGAAGCCACAGATTACTATAGGCTTTGATGCCAAACGCATTGTGCGCAACCGCACCGGACTCGGCAACTACTGCCGAACGCTTGTCAACGACCTTGCCGCCGTGATGCCCGAGAGTCGGTTACGGCTATACACACCCATCAAAGGCTGTGCTGACTTGTGCGAGCGCATAGAGCCGCGCCCGAATGTCGAATTTGTGATGCCGCGCCATACAATAATGCCGGGGCATCATTCGCTGTGGCGTTCGCACGGCATCGTGCGCGACTTGAAAGCAGACGGCATAGATATTTATCACGGTCTCACCGGGGAATTGCCCTACGGGTTACGCCGTGCAGGTATTGTCGGCGTTGTGACCATTCACGATTTGATTTTTTTGCGTCATCCCGAGTATTATCATTGGTATGACGTGTGGATATATAAGCAGAAGTTCAAGCTGGCTTGCCGCGAGGCTAAGAGGATTATTGCCATCAGCGAATGCACCAAGCGCGACATTATCGAGCTTGGCAACGTCGACCCAGAAAGAATCGACGTTGTCTATCAGAGTTGCAGCACGCGCTTTAAGACGAAAACCGACCAAGAGCAGCGACGCGCGGCGGCTTCTCGCTATTCGTTGCCCGAACGCTATGTGCTTAATGTCGGAACTGTCGAAGAGCGCAAGAATGTGGGCTTGGCTGTCGAGGCTTTAGAGCATTTGCCCGATGATGTCCATTTGGTAATAGTAGGCCGCCGCACGCATTATGCCGACAAGGTCGAGGCATTGGCGGCAAAGCGCAACGTGACCGACAGGGTGCATTTTCTGTCGAACGTATCGACCGACGACCTTTACGCAATCTATCAAATGGCGGAATGTTTCGTCTATCCATCGCGCTATGAGGGCTTTGGTATTCCGATTATCGAAGCCATCCAAAGCGGATTGCCGGTGGTTGCCGCTACGGGAAGTTGCTTGGAAGAAGCCGGCGGCGACAGTTGCCGATATGTGTCGCCCAACGATGCCGAAGCATTGGCGGCTGCTATAAAAGACAGTCTGCCGGGAACGCCCGACAGAGAGCAGCGCGTGGCGCGTGCACAAGATTATGCTCGCCGATTCGAAAACATAGGCGTTGCCGAGCGTGTTATTGACGTCTATCGGCATGCTCTCGGCGGTTATTGATTGTATTCTCTGTAAGGCTTGTTGAGGTCGACGTAGTGGAAATTGTGTTGACGTTGGTGCTGCTTGTCGGGAATCACCATATAGTCGCCATACTTGTTGCTTAAGTATTTGTCGTATTGCTCGACACCTTTAACCTCTGCCGATTCGAATCGGTAGGGCGTGGGGCTGCCCAAAATCGCTTTGTCGATAATGCCGCGCATACCGTCGTCGTAGTCGGCAACCATGCGCGATTCGGAATAAGGATACTTGTGAAGCAATTGTCTTATCTTGCTTTGAACGCCTGCCATTGTGTATAATCGCCTACAAAGTAGCGGAATCCAACTCGATGCGCCGTGTCCGTGTTTGTACGGGTCGCGATGAATCAGATAAAGCACGCGTTTCCAATATTCGTAGGCGGCAAAGTGAAGACGCTGCGCAATTTTGCTATTCGGCACGCCATCGATGGGGAATACGTCGATATAAATGCCGCCGACATATTTGAGGTGCATACGCTCAATCAACGTCGTATCGGCATCTTGTATTTTTGCAAACGGCAACGGATAGGTGTCGTCGGTTTCGGTGCATACCATTTCGAAATTGTAGGGAAGCCATTCATGGCAGTGCTCAATCAGGCGGTCGTAACTTTCGCGAGGCATTGCAATGTCGAGGTCGTCGTCCCAAGGAATAAACCCGTGGTGGCGAATTGCTCCGAGCATAGTGCCCGCCCAAATGAAGTAGTCCAAGTTGTGCTCTTGTGCACACTTGTCGATGGCGACGAGAATCTTTAGAATATGGTTGTGAACGTCTTCAACACTATAGGTTGCCATATGTGCGTCGTGATTAGAAGAGTTGAGGCGGAATGGTTCGTTGTGCGTTCTCGAAGTCGTCGACGGTGTCGAGTTCTATCGAAAACAGGTCGGAGGTGTCGACGGCCTTAAACATTTTTCCTTGAGCAACGAGGCGCTCGAAGGCAAGTTCGTAGAATACGTCGCAAAGACCTTCCAGGCGAATCATCTTGTCGAGTTCGTCAGCCAGAGCAGCGGAATAGTCAGCCTTGATAACTTCGATACCGACTGATTCGCCGATGGCTTTTGTCGGCGAGCAGGTTTTGGAGAGTTCGACCACATTTCGTTCATCGTCGACAATCACTTTGATTTCTTCGTCGCCGAGTTCGTGAGCGTTGACGGCAAGCGAAGTCCGCTCTTGTCGGAGCATTCGTGCCACGATTTCGGGGTCGAAAAGAATGTCGCTGTCGAGTAGGATGAAGTCTTTTCCGCCAACGATTTCGATTGCCAGCCAGAGAGAGTAGATGTTGTTGGTTGTTGCGTAGTCGGGATTATCGATAAAGGAGATTTTCAGTTGCGGGTAATTTGCTTTAAGGAAATCTTCGATTAAATTGCGAAGATAACCCGTAACGACCACCAATTCGTCGATACCGCCGGCGATGAGAGCATCCACGGTGCGTTGCAGCAAGGACCGTTCGCCCACGCGAAGTAGGCATTTCGGACTGTTGTCGGTGAGCGGACGCAGACGTTTTGCCATTCCGGCTGCCAAAATTACTCCAATCATTGGTTTTTCGCAATTTTCAGGATTATGTCGCACACTTTGCGGTTCTGTTCTCTGCGGCCGAGAGTTATGCGCATGTGGGTGTTGATGCCCGGCTCATTCATAAACTTAACCTTGTAGTCGCAATCGGCAAATTCTCTTTGCAGAGCCTCTTTGATGGCTATCGGGTAGCGAATAAGGATGAAATTGGCTGTAGAGCGATACACTTTAAATCCGTCGAGTGCGCCGAGTTCGGAAGCATACATCTTGCGAGCTTCTTCCATCACATCCGCGATTTCGCGGTAGTAGTCTTCTGAGTCGAGTGCGGCAATTGCCAGGTCTTCCGACAGGCGGTCGTAGCCCAAATATTTGTTGGCATAGCGAGAAAAACGGTTCATCTCTTCGCTTTTGCTGACGAATCCGAATCCCATACGCAGACCGGGTAGACCATAGAATTTCGACAGCGTGCGGCAGAATATGACGTTGGGCTTGCGCTCAACGATTTTCTTGATGTAACTTAGGTCGTTGCTCACGAAAGCTGCGTAAGCCTCGTCGACCAGCACGATAGTTTGTTCCGGAATAGTGTCGATAAGCGCTTCCAATTCCGCCGGAGCGAGTCCGTTGCCGGTGGGGTTGTTGGGCGAAGCAATGAGCAGAATGCGCGGCTGTAAATCTTCGACCATCTTACGCAATCCTTCGGCATCGTAACAGAACGAATCTTCGGTCTCGTTGACGGGATATTGCAGCGTGGTACCCTTCACCTCTTCGGCTATCGATTTGTAGTACCACCACGAAAATTGCGGTATAAGCATCGTTTTGCTGCCGCCGTCGGTAAGGAAATAGTGAACGGCTTGTTTGAGCAAATCTTCGGCGCCGTAGCCAAGCATGATTTGGCTCTCATCGATGCCGTATTTTTCGGAAAGATATATAGAAAATATACTCTTCTTGCCTTCGTCGTAAATTCTTGTATAGAAACATAGTTTATTCACGTCAAATTCGCGAAACGCCTTAACCACTGCGGGTGAAGGTGCGAAGTTGAATTCGTTACGGTCCAAATAATTCATATGCTGTCGGTCTACTTTAATTTTTTAGTTAGATTTTGCAAATTTACACATAATATTTTAAATAATGGCAAACTCGCTACAAGATTTCCGTTGGTTTTTGTTCTATGTGTAGAATCTTGGAGTTCTTGGGGTTCGGTGTGTTGCGATTGTTGTGAACTTTTTCTATTTTTGTATGTTGAAATAAAAAAGAAACAGATATGATTTGGCAATACATTATAGTAGGCATTGTGCTGGTTGTGGCTGTGGTATTTGCCGTGCGTAAATTGCTGAAGCGTAAGGGCGGATGCAATTGCGACGGGTGTTGCAATCATCATATTTGCTACCCGAAAGAGAACGATGAACAATGCAATCTGAAATAAAACTTTCAGTGAGGGTTCGTTTTATTAAGGAAAAATTTCTTTATATTATAAAATTCCTCTATCTTTGCATTCGGATAGCGCAATCAAGTGGTGCATTTTGTGCAGATGAATAAAAGTAGGCACCGGATTGCAATCTATGATGTTACATATAAATATTAGATATTATGAGTCGAAATCTGAAAGTTAGAGACTTAACCCTGCGCGACGGCCAGCAATCATTGTTTGCCACTCGAATGAAACAAGAAAGCATTGACAAACTCTTGCCAATGTACAAAGACGCAGGTTTTTATGCGATGGAAGTATGGGGCGGTGCTGTGCCCGATTCAGTAATGCGCTATTTGGGCGAAGACCCGTGGGTGCGTCTGAAGACCATTAGCGACGCTATGGGCGGAGTGTCGAAACTTACGGCACTTTCACGCGGTCGCAATTTGTTCGGCTACGTTCCTTACCCGACATCAGTGCTCGAAGGATTCTATCGCGAAGCCATCAAGAATGGTCTTAACGTGATGCGTATTTTCGATGCGCTCAACGACCTCGACAACGTAAAGGAATCGATTAAACTTATCAACGATATGGGCGGAATTGCCGACGGTGCCGTTTGCTACACTGTCGACCCGAAAGAAGAGCCCAAAAAACAAAGCTTCTTGTCGAAACTTTTCGGCAAAAAGCCGGCAGAACCCGAGAAGATTTTCACCGACGAATATTTTGTGGAAAAAGCAAAGGGTATGGAGGCTTACGGAGCCAAGATTATTACGCTGAAAGATATGGCAGGCTTGGTAAATCCGTTGCGCGCGGCGTCGCTGATAACAAAACTTAAAGCCGCCGTTAAGGTTCCTGTCGATTTCCACACTCACTGTACTCCGGGCTATGGCTTGGCTTCGGTAGTTATGGCAATGCTTCATGGCGTTGACATCGTCGATACCAACATCTGGTACTTCGGTGGTGGTACAGCAGCTCCGGCTATCGAGCTGGTTTATCTCTTTGCAAAGCGTCTTGACATTAACGTTGAGGTAAATATGGAGGCTGTAGGAAAAATACGCAAAGCTCTCAAGGAAGAGCGTAAGCAGCTTGCCGACTTCGACCTTCACAAGAACGATTTCCCCATCGACTTCGACCCGCTTACCGACAAGCTTCCCGCCGAAATCGATGCTCTGTTCGACAAGGCTGTTGTGGCGGCAAAAGCCGACGACGAAGAGGCATTGCTCGACGCTTGCCACGCTATTGAGAAATATTTCAACTTCCCCAAACCCAACGAACTCGTCAAAGAGGCAGAGGTTCCCGGCGGAATGTATTCAAATATGGTTGCCCAACTTAAGACGCTCAAGTCGGAAGATTTGCTCGACGATTCGATGCGCTTGATTCCGAAGGTGCGCCGCGATGCAGGTCTTGTGCCTTTGGTTACGCCGACGAGCCAAATCGTGGGTAGCCAGGCTGTGAGTCTTGCCATCGACCGCAAGAAAGGCAATCCCGACTATTCGAACGCTTCCAACCAATTCATCGCGCTCATCAAGGGTGAATACGGTCACACTCCGGTGGCTATCACTCCCGAGTTCCGCGAACAAATTACCGGTAGCCCCGTCGAACATCCTTACGACGTTGCTTCGTACAAGCAACCCGACAACCCCGTATTGGCAGACCTTGGCGGATGCAAACTTGCTGAAAATGAGCAAGAATACTTGTTGTTGCAGTTGCTTCCGAGTGTGGCTAACGGATTCTTGAAAAAGCGTCGTGAGGCAGAGCACGCTGCAGCCGCTCCCGCTGTTGAACCCGAAGAGGAAGCAGCTCCGCAAGAGCCGATTACCGGACCATGCGAGTGCGCTCCGATGGGCGGTCGCATCATCGAAGTTGCCGTTAAAGCCGGCGACAAGGTCAAGAAAGGTCAGTTGCTCGTCATCTATGAAGCAATGAAGATGGAGAATGAACTCGAAGCAAATCGTGATTGCACGGTTAAGCGCGTGTTTGTCAAAGTCGGCGATGTTGTCGGTACTGACGCTCCGCTTGTAGAATTTGAAGAATAATAGCCAGAATCCATACGCCCGAAGATGCAGATTTATAAGAGTGTCTTCGGGCTTTTTTTACCTATACGATGGCAATAAAAGACGCAAAGTTTGTAATCAGCAATAGCGACTATCGGAAGTGTCCCGACGACGGGAAGCCGGAATATGCATTCATCGGTCGCTCAAACGTCGGCAAATCGTCGCTCATCAATATGTTGACGGGACGCACGTTGGCAAAAACTTCGGCAACGCCGGGAAAGACTATGCTCATCAATCATTTCATCGTCGACGACCGTTGGTACATCGTCGACCTCCCCGGCTATGGCTATGCCCGACGCAGCAAGGATGCGCGCGATGGGTTGGAGCGAATGATTCGCGGCTACGTCTTGTCGCGCCAACAAATGACCAATCTTTTTGTGCTCGTCGACTCGCGCCATGCTCCGCAACGAATCGATTTGGAGTTTATCACTTGGCTCGGCGAAAACGGCGTGCCTTTCAGTTTGGTTTTTACGAAATTGGACAAACTGGGCATAAATGCCGGAAAGCGCAACATTGAGCAATACAAGAAAGCGCTGCTTGAGCAGTGGGAGGAACTTCCTCCGATTTTCACCACGTCGAGCATCGACGGTCGCGGTCGCGATGAGATTATCGACTATATCGAAGCGGTCAATAAGAGTCTGTCTGTATAGCTGAAATCGCGTGTTTTTGCCGTGTTTTTCGCTTTTTTCGCGGCGAAATTCAAAAAAATTGCTCGATTATTTGCAAACTCTCATTTAAAAACGTACCTTTGCCGTGCTTTTTCGCCACAGCGTGAAATGTGCTGCTCGGATGGTGGAATGGTAGACACGAAGGACTTAAAATCCTTTGGCCATTGCGGCTGTGCGGGTTCAAGTCCCGCTCCGAGTACTTGGTTTTTCTCAGTCAATCCCTTGTGAATCACGAGTTTGCAAGGGATTGCTATTAATAATTTAAAGTGTGCTTGGTAACCACTTCAACCCAAATCGACCATTAGTATGTTATGCGAAATCAGCATAACGCAAATAGCCGGTTCGGATTTAAAAAAAACAAGATTTATGAAAAAAAGAGTAAGCGTAACTTTCCTCTTGTTGACAGTGTTTTTTTCTGTCTTCTTAATCCTTGCAAATCTTCTCGAGGTAAAAATTGTCGACTTGGGATTTATGACCGTAACCGGAGGACTGATAGTTTTTCCGATGTCGTACATCATCAACGATTGCATCGTGGAAGTCTACGGCTTTCGAGCGGCGCGGTTTACCATTTGGCTCGGCTTCTTTATGAATCTTCTCTGCGTAGCTTTGATACAAGTGGCGATGGCATTGCCGGCCGACGCGACCTGGAGCGGACAAGATGCCTTCGTGGCAACGTTCGGCAACTCCGCACGGATATTGTTTGCAAGTTTTACGGCTATGGTATGCGGCTCGATGGTCAACGCCTATGTGATGAGCAAGATGAAAATCGGGCAGGGTGGGCGACATTTTTCGCTGCGTGCGGTTGCTTCGACGGTGTTTGGCGAGACAGTCGACTCGTTGGTGTTTTTCCCGATAGCGTTTTTGGGAATCCTTCCAACGTCGACAATCGTGGCATTGGTGCTGGCACAAGCCGGGCTGAAAACGCTCTATGAAATCATAGCCTTGCCTGTAACCATCCGCGTGGTGCGTGTGCTCAAACGCCGCGAAGAGCTTGACGTGTACGACTATAACGTGTCGTACCGTTGGTGGCGAATTTTTGATTTTTAGCTTATGTTTAGTGACGTAAAAACAATATTTATCGACCTCGATGACACAATTTGGGATTTCACGGCAAATTCCAAAGTGGCAATGCGCATCGTCTATACGCGATTCGGTCTCGGCAGACAGTGCCCGTACGAGCGCTTCATCGAAAGTTATCTTGTCCACAATGAGCGACTTTGGACGCTGTATCATCACGGTGAGATTACGAAAGAATTTCTGCTGTCGGAGCGCTTTCGTGTGGTGTTCGAGGAGTGTGGCATCGCACTTGCCGATGCCGAATTGCCGCGTAGAATCAACGACGACTATCTCGAAACGATAGTCACGCTCGACCGTGTTGTCGACGGCGCTCCGCAACTGTTAGAACATCTTAAGCGGCGCGGTCCGGTCTATGTACTCAGTAACGGTTTTGCCAATTTGCAGTATCGCAAACTCCGTTCGGGGCATCTCGACGGCTACATCGACCGACTCGTTTTGTCGGACGACATAGGCATAACCAAGCCCGACCGCCGTTTGTTCGACTACGCGTTGGAGGTTGTCGGCGGCTCTGCAGAAACAACTCTGATGATTGGCGACAATTATGATGCCGACATCCTCGGTGCACGCAATGCCGGATGGCGCACCGCTTTCTTCGACCGCCGCGGTCTTTGCCCTCGTCCCGATTTGTCGGACGTGCGCATCACCGACCTTCGCCAACTAATTGACTTGATATAACGAAAAACGCCAACCGGAAATAGTTGGCGTTTTTCGTTAGCAAATCCTATTGCTGTTTCTATTCCTCTTCGGTCAGCGGAACTACCTTGTAGCCACGCTTGCCGGTTTGGTAAAGTCCTGTGATAAACATCACCTTATCGGGCGTGTTGTCGCGCATTATTTCGTTGTAGACTTTTTCGACGTCAGCCTCTGAATTGACCGGTATGTCGTTAATCGTGAGGATGATAAATCCGTCGGTTATGCCGGCTTCTTTGAATTTTCCTGCTTTTACACCGGCAACTTGTACGCCGCCGCTGATGCCCAGGCGTGATTTTGTCTTGTCGCTGACTTTCTGGAAGGCGCATCCCAGTGCGGTAAAGTCGCTGTTCTTGGTAATCGTTGTGTTGCCTTGGTTGTTCTTCAGTGTAACTTCTGTGGTATATGCCTTGTTGTTTCGGTAGTACTTAATCGACACCTTGTCGCCCGGATAGAAACGGCTCATTGCTTCGTTGAGTTCCGCCAAGTTGCGCGTCTTCGAGCCGTTGATTTCGGTGATAACGTCGTTTGCTTCCAGTCCGGCTTCTTTAGCGGCACTGCGGTCTTCCACCTTGTTGATGAATACACCTTCAGTGATGGCGGTAATGTCGTTCTTGTCGGCGATGTCGGATGTAAGTTCCGAGCACGAGATGCCGAGCACGGCACGTTGTACGGCGCCGTATTTGCGCAAGTCGGTGATTACTTTCTTGACGATTGAAGTCGGGATGGCAAACGAATATCCGGCATAGTCGCCCGTGCGCGAGTAGATGGCAGTGTTGATGCCGACGAGTTCGCCTTTGGTGTTTACAAGTGCGCCGCCGCTGTTGCCGGGATTGACAGCCGCATCTGTTTGGATGAATGCGTCGATGCCCATTTGACGACTGTGAGTGGCAGAGCCGATGCTACGCGCTTTTGCCGACACAATGCCTGCTGTTACCGTCGAGGTGAAGCCAAAGGGGTTGCCTACGGCGAGCACCCATTCGCCAACCTTTAGTTCGTCGCTGTCGCCGAATTCTATGGCGTTAAGCCCTTCGGCATCAATCTTCAGAAGCGCCAAGTCGGTCGATTCGTCGTTGCCGATTACTGTTGCCGTATACGATTTGTTGCCGTTAAGGGTTATCTCGAGTTTCTCGGCGCCTTGGATAACGTGGTTGTTGGTCACGATGTAACCGTCTTCGCTGATGATTACGCCCGAGCCAAGTCCGAGTTGTTGCGGCTTCGACTCTTGTTGCTTACGTTGTTGTCCGCTGCCGGGTCCGAAGAAAAATTCGAAAAACGGGTCGTCGAATGGCGAATATGATTGTCTCGGTGTTGCAAAACTCTTGATGCTTACCACGCTGTTGATGGTGCTTTCGGCGGCTTCCGTAAAGTCGGTCGGTGTTGCCGTTCGGCGGTTCATATTGTTGCCTTCGTTGACGGCGTAAATATTCGGTACCGCTACTACCAGCGCCAATGCTGATACGAAAAATAACATCATTTTTTGATTAATCATTTTCATAGTAAAACAGTTAAATTGATATTCTGATTAATAATCTTAATTGTTAAAATTAACTTTTCGGGTGCTAATTTACTACGAAAAAATTGGTAAATGCAATAACGAGGCGCTTATTTAAGATAATTTATATATAAGCCCCCTTCGGCAATGTTTAAATGTGAATGAAAACAAATAACTATATCGTATTTTTAATCTTCGTTTCGGAGAATTTCGGTGCAGTCTTTCATTTCGCGATATTCAGCCCATTCCGGGTCGCGTTCGGCGTAGATGGTAATGGGAAGGAGTTCTTCGAAGTCGGCGAGCGCTTTGTTGAGCAGGCTCTGGAATTTCTGCGTGCTGATGGCATAGAACACCCAATTGCGTTCGCCGGCGCCGGTGTAGATTCCTGTCATAACCACGCCGGAGTCTTTTGCCGTGACGGCGTGGAAAGATTCCGTAACCAGTTCCATAGTCTTCGATGTGCCGACGTCGGGCATTCCCGTCGGGTCGGGTGCGTATTTCCATGTAACCTCGATTCGGTCGTTATACTTGCCCGTGGCAATCAGCGGCTCCACTCCGGAGCGACCTGTTACCATTATTAGTTGTCCGCCCTCGCTCTCTGTTGGTGCTGTCCACCATTCGTTTCCTATTTTAGGTCTGCTCATATCTTTATTATGTTTCGTTGATGCAAAAATAACCAAAATACATATAATTGGCAATCCCGGTGTTGCAATTTTGCGGTAATAATCTTAACTTTGACGAAAATTTTCGACAAGATGAAAGTTAAAGATACGAAATCGGAATTTGAAGCGGTGCTTCGCGGCTGTCGACGAATGTTTGCCGATAAGTTGGCAGACTATGGAGCTTCGTGGCGCATACTTCGTCCGGAGTCGCTGACCGACCAATTAATGATAAAGGCGATGCGCATACGCACGCTCCAGCGCGAAGGCGAGGCGATGGTCGACGAGGGTATTACGCCCGAGTTTGTCGCTATTGTCAATTACGGCATCGTCGGTATGATTCAACTCGCCGAGGGTTGCGCCGATACTGTCGACCTGGATGCCGACCGCGCCCTGGCTCTGTACGATGCCTATGCCGAAGAAACCAAGCAACTTATGCTTGCCAAAAATCATGACTATGGCGAGGCTTGGCGATTTATGCGAGTAAGCACCTACACCGACTTGATTCTCACCAAGCTCTATCGCACAAAGCAAATCGAGGATAACAACGGTCAAACTCGCGTGTCGGAAGGTATTGATGCCAACTATAAAGATATGGTCAATTATAGCGTCTTTGCCTTGATAAAACTCGGTTATGGCGACTGATTTCAAGCTTAAAACGAAATGGGAAAAATATACCGTGTTGGCGCTGCGCTTTGTCGTCGGTGCCACGTTCGTTGTTTCCGGATTCGTTAAAGCTGTCGACCTGTGGGGCGTAGAATACAAGATTGCCGACTATCTCACCGCATTTGGTTGGGATTGGGCAAAGCCATACATAGGTATCGTTGCCGTAATGTTGCCTTTGGTGGAATTTCTCGCCGGGCTGTGGCTGTTCATAGGCTCATTCCGACGTTTTACCGTCTGGCTGATGCTGGCAATGATGGCGTTTTTGTTGCCATTGTCGGCATACATAGCCTTTGCCAATCCCGTGGCAGATTGCGGTTGCTTCGGCGAAGCCTTCGTTGTGTCGAACGGCTGGACGCTCGTTAAAAACATATTAATAACCGCCGCTTTGGTATTCCTGCTGCCACGCAATCACGGCTTGCGGAGCATCTACGGTCCCGCCGTGCAGTGGATTACCGTGCTTTTGCCCGCGGTCTACTTGCTGCTAATAATGATTGTTGGCTACAATTGGCAACCCATCTTCGATTTTCGCCCGTATAAGATAGGTACGACGATTGCCGATGATTCTGCCGACCGGTCCGACTTCTTATTTACATACGAGAAAGACGGAGAGCGGCGAGATTTCGACGTCGACAATCTTCCCGACAGCACGTGGACATTTGTAGACCGCAAGCAAGTCGAGGTTGCCGATAATGACAACCTCCGCCGCATTGCTATCTACGACGGCGAGGAAGAAGTGACCGACGACGTGCGCCTTGCTGACGGCGATGTCCTGTTGCTCCTAATCAGCGACATCTCGCAAATCAACGTGGCTTATACGTTCAAGTTGAACGAACTCTATAATAATGTGTCGGAGTCGGGCGTTAACCTCATCTGCCTCACCGGCAATTCCGAAAGCGAAATTGTGCAATGGCGCGAAATGTCGATGGCAGACTATCCCATCTACACGATGGACTCGAGCGAACTCAAATCGCTTGCGCGAGGCAATCCCGCCGTGGTATGGCTCCGCGACGGCACTGTGCTCTACAAGTCGACCATGGACAGCGCCGACATCGATGATATTCTCTCCGGCAAGCCCGCCGACGAATTTGTAGGCAGAGAGCTTCATGTGTTTATTTGGCTCACAACACTGCTTTTTGCCGCTATGGCGCTTCTACTATTCATAAATCGTTCGCCTTTATTGATTAAATTAACAAAACGATTGAGGAAGAATCAAAATAAAGAATTACCTTTGCATCAGAATTCGCAAAACCAATTAAATAATCATAAACAACAAACAAAAATGAGAAAGAATATCGTAGCAGGCAACTGGAAAATGAACACAACTCTTCAAGAGGGTGTAGCATTGGCTAAAGAAGTAAACGAGGCATTGAAAACTCGTACACCGAACTGTGACGTAATTATCGGCGTTCCCTTTACACACTTGGCATCTGTAGCGGCAGCAATCGATACAGACAAGCTCGGTCTGAGCGCAGAAAACTGTGCAGACAAAGTGAGCGGTGCTTACACCGGTGAAGTGTCGGCAGCTATGGTTGCTTCAACAGGCGCAAAATATGTAATCCTCGGTCACTCCGAGCGTCGTCAATACTATCACGAAACTGCAGAAATCCTTAAAGAGAAAGTCGTTCTTGCTCTTGCTAACGGACTTACTCCTATCTTCTGCATCGGTGAAGTGCTCGAAGAACGCGAAAACGGTACATACTTCGACGTCGTTAAGGCTCAAGTAGAAGGCTCTTTGTTCGACCTCTCTGCTGAAGATTTCGGCAAAATAGTTCTCGCTTACGAACCCGTTTGGGCTATCGGTACAGGCAAAACAGCTACTGCCGACCAAGCGCAAGAGATTCATGCTTTCATCCGCAAAACAATTGCCGACAAGTATGGCGCTGAAGTTGCAGAAAACACTTCTATCCTCTACGGCGGAAGCTGCAAACCGACCAACGCTAAAGAACTCTTCGCAAAGCCTGACGTAGACGGCGGTCTTATCGGTGGCGCTGCCCTCAAGGCTGACTCGTTTATGGGTATCGTTGACGCTTTCTAATTTTACCCCTATAAAATAGGCTGCAATATATATTTTGGTTATATTTGCAGCCTATTGATTTTTATTTATGAAAACTATCTCAAAATATCTAAGTGTCGTAGGAGCAGCGCTTCTCTTGTCGTTGCCGAGTGCAAACGCTCAAAAGAATTTAGCTGACACACTGCAGACGCTGTCGCAAGGTCGCATCGTGGTGCACGAGCCCGACGGTTTGCAGTCGCGCATCGAGTCGGATACGCTCAAAGCAGGTCACGTCGGTTCTCGCATCGCCCACAAAGCAGGCTATCGCATACAAGTCTATAGCGACAACCATCCGCGTAACGCCAAAAGCAAAGCCGCAGCCATCGCCGCGCGCATTTCGGCGGCATTCCCGGACCAGCGCGTCTACACTATCTACAAAGCTCCGTATTGGCGCTTGAAAGTGGGCGATTTCGCCGACCACGAAGAAGCTGCTGAAACAATGCGCGACCTCAAAAAGGCATTTCCCGCCTACAGCGGCGATATGATTATCGTTAGAGATAGAGTTAATATTCGTGAATGATGAACGAAACATCAATGTTGGATGGTCTGGAAATGGAAAAAGTGAAAGCCATTGCCGACCATTATAAGGCTATTTTACAACTCATCGGCGAAGACCCGGAGCGCGACGGCTTGCGCAAAACCCCTATGCGTGCCGCAAAAGCATTGGCTTACCTAACCTCAGGCTACCGCCGCGATGCGCAGACCGTGCTGCGGTCGGCAATCTTCGAATATGCCGGCTCGAAAATCGTTGTGGTGCGCGACATAGAGTTTTATTCGCTTTGCGAACACCACATTTTGCCATTCTACGGCAAAGTCACAATCGGATATATTCCAAATGGCAATATGATAGGGCTGAGCAAACTGGCACGCTTGGTAGAGGTCTATGCGCGCCGATTGCAGGTGCAAGAACGCCTCACGCGCGAGATTTGCGACGCACTGACGTCGACACTCAGCGCAAGGGGAGTAATCGTTTGCTGCGCAGCCGAGCACCTTTGTATGAAGATGCGCGGCGTCGAAAAAGAACTTTCGGCAACACAAACGATTGAGTATAGCGGCGATTTCGAAAATATTTCGCTCCGACAGGAGTTCTTTAACATGTTGCAAAATAAGATGTTATAAGATTTGGCTATAAAAAGATGTATTTTTTGTCGAAAAAATGCGTCGAAAAATTTGGCTGATTCAAAAAAACTCTCTACCTTTGCAATCGCAAACGAGAAAAATGTTTGCGTAGGATATTGAAAAGGTTAGTATGCCGGTGACGGCAAATGCGAAAATAGCTCAGTTGGTAGAGCACGACCTTGCCAAGGTCGGGGTCGCGGGTTCGAGTCCCGTTTTTCGCTCCAAGAAACAAATGCTGAGAGCAGCAACCGAAAATGCGAAAATAGCTCAGTTGGTAGAGCACGACCTTGCCAAGGTCGGGGTCGCGGGTTCGAGTCCCGTTTTTCGCTCAACTTGTCCAGGTGGCGGAATTGGTAGACGCGCTACTTTGAGGGGGTAGTGGTCATTGGATCGTGTGAGTTCGAGTCTCATCCTGGACACCAATAAATTAAGACATAGACACCATCAAAACATTGGAAGGCGCTTTCGTCTAGAGGCTAGGACGTGGCCCTCTCACGGCTAAAACACGGGTTCGATTCCCGTAGGCGCTACAAGCAAGGATGAAATCATAGAGGTTTCATCTTTTTTCGTTTTATCCCCTCCCAAATCCGTCGGCGGATTATCTCGGCGGTCGTGATACTATACGGTTTATTTGTCCCAATAGACCCATTAGGCTCATTTTTTAGTTCTCAGTACAGTGTTATTTTTCTTATTTGCGGTTACTGATTCTTGCACGCTACATTTGTTCTTTTATTCCACCATTTGCAGAAAATCATGCTGTAACTTTTCACTACGCGCTGACTGCACCATTTGGTCGATAGTACGGTCGCCTTCGGAAAGAAATGTGTTGGTCTTAATAACTCCGGAACTTTAAAAGTTTATGGGGCTAATGGGTCTGATGGGACTAATGGCCACACTTACCTTTTAATATAATCAATTGCGGCGTTCAGTTGGTTGTCGATGCCGGCTTTTAGGCTTTCGGCGTCGAACGGGCAAGAAATGTCGGGAGTTATGCCAATTCCTTCCACGATTTCGTCGTTGGCGGTTTTATACATCCATGTGGTTGTTTTGACGTAGTGGTCGCCGCTTGTACTACCGAAAGAGCCGTTGTAGTATAGGTCGACGTCGTCGACGAGGCTTCCCGTGGCTCCGTAAGTGCGTTCGCCAACGACAATGCCGTTGGGCATTTGTTTGGCGATTTGAGCGGTTATTTCGGCGTTGCTGATGCTGCGCACATCGGCGAGCACCACAACAGGGCATTTCGGGGCTAAGCGCTCTTTGCTGTACGGGTAGAGCGAGTAGGGCGTCCACGGTCCGAAATCGTATCGTCCGGTTCCGGTTTTCGAGCGGAAGTAGCCTATCAGGAATTTATCGTCGATAAGTGGTCCCATAACGTAGTTTTGGTCGTTGTTATATCCACCGCCGTTGTTGCGCACGTCGACGATTACGCCTTTTAGGTTGGCGTGGTTTTGGGCAAGGTTGATATAGTTGTCTACGACCTCTTTCACCTGCCGATTGAAACTGTCGGTGAGTTTTGAGAATCGATAAGTGATTAAGAAAATCGACAGGCGCAGGTAGAGGATATCGTTGTCGATAAGGCAAGAAAGATAGTGTTCGGCATCGCGCGACGTGTTGGCGAAAGTTTCTTTGACGTTCGAAGTTCGTCCCGTTTTGTGAAAACTTTCAGAGAAAGCGTCGCTGAATAGCCGTTCTTCTTGCTGTACGTGGTAGTAAGGTCGCGATGCAGCTTCGTCGCCGCCGGGCGACACCCAAAAAGAAGCACGGTCGGAGTCGGCATGGCGGATGTTTTGTATAAAAATAGCCATGTGGTGGTCGCGCAGGCTTCCGCACATTTCCGTGTAGATTCTCTCAAGTTCATCGGTCGAGACAAAGTCGTCGCGGTCGAGCAGTTCGATTTGCGGGCGATATTTAGCGCGTGCGGCGTCCCAGTCGGTGGTGTCGACTTCCCACCACGAGTAGTAGTTGTTGATGCCTTGCCACACTCTGTCGAATTGTTGCGTCAGGGTGAGGTAGTCAAGGTCGTTTGGGTCGTAGATTTCCGGAGCTTCGTCGCGGCAGCTTGTAAAAAGTGTAAGAAGTGCAGCGAGTGCAATGAGGAGAATATTGCGTTTCATTATTTGTTGGTTTTGAAGAAATACGAAGCACCTATCGTAAACGAATAGGTTGTGTTGTAGCGGGGCTGACTTGCCGCCGATTTTTTGTAAAGATTCGACAGTCCGTAGAGCATATGCGCTCCGCAGGAGATGCCAAGCCGGTCGCTGATGCGATATTTTACGCCCAATCCGGCAACAAGACCGCCGTCGAAGCGGTTGTCGCGTTTGTCGTTGAAAGGCACTGATTCGTCGTAGTGATAGACGGCGTCGGGCGGCATAATGGTGCTTTCGTAGTCGTCACCATCGAGAGGGCTGTCCGGGAGCAGAGTGTCGCCGCAACGGCTACTCGATGTCCATCGTCCGACGTATGCGCCCAGGTCGACAAAGCCTTTCACTTTCTTTCCGCCGAACGAAAATCTTGCGGTGACCGGGATGTCGATGTAGGTGTTGCCGGTCTTTTCGTAGATTCCTTCGTAGATGCCTGTGCGGTGCATTTTGTAGCCTTTTTGTATGTATGTCGGCGCGGCTCGGAGTGCGAACCAGTCGTTGAAATCATAGCCGAAAGCGATGCCGACAGTGGCTCCGTTGCGTCCGTCGTAGCGTAGGTCGTAAGCGTATCCGGTGTCGGTGTCGAGGTTGTTGCGCACGCCGCCAAATTCAAGCCCGATGCTGAATTGTGCTGATGAGCAAAGTGTTGTTACGGTTGCTAATATTATGGTGAGACTTGTTCTCAGATTCATTATTTGTAAGGTTAGTTGTTACCTACAAAGGTAAGCCAAAGCAGTAAAATGACAAAATTCAAAGCGGTAATAATAGTTTATTGTGAATTTTTGCAATTATATTTTTGCCGAGATTCGCCGGAGGTTTGAAAATAAATGGCGCTCGATTGTTCCAAATTGCGCAAATTTGTTGTAATTTTGTAGCCTAAAAAACGCAAAGCCGATGAATAAACTGCTTCTAACACTGAAATTGTTGGTATCGCCCCATTCCACATGGGCGCGATTGCTTGGCGGCTCGACTTCGTCGTCGGAGTCGGAGCGCAAGTTGTTCTATCCGTTGGTGTTTATCGTGGCGCTAAGTGCGGTAGGACTTTTGTGGCAGGAAGTGAATTTGACAATAGGTGATGTTGTCATTGCCGCATTTGTCCAAGCCATTTCCTTCATCTTGTCGCTTTATATTTGCGTTATGGCAATTTCGTGGGGACTGAATTTTGCGATTGAAAAAGATGCCTTTGTGGCACCCGGAAAGGTGAAAACCTTTGTGCTTTATTGTTTGGCGATTCTTATGCTTATAAGCATTGTGAAAAATTTGCTGCCTGCCGTGTCGGTCTTTTTCGACTTGTTCCCGATTTATCTTATTATTCCGGTGTGGCAAGCCACAGAGTTTTTGCACATCGATAAGGAGAAAAACGCTTTTTTTGTCGTTGGAGCCACCGCATTATTGATTGTAACACCCTGGTTGGTTAGCGCATTGTTTTCTTTTTTCGTTTAAGCACATGAAACTTCAAAATGTAAATATTCGTAACCGCCGTGCAACGTTCGACTTTGAAATAGTAGAGCGCTACGTTGCCGGCATCGTACTTACCGGCACCGAAATCAAGTCGATTCGCCTTGGCAAAGCCGGTCTTACCGATTCGTTCTGTTATGAGTCGGGCGGCGAGATTTGGATAAAAAACATGTATGTCGGTGAGTATTTCTACGGCTCATACAATAATCATCAGTCGCGTCGCGACCGCAAACTTTTGCTCAACAAGAAGGAGATTGCCGCTCTTGGTAAGGCGTCGAAAGACAGCGGGTTTTCGATAGTTCCGTTGAGGGTGTTTATCAACGACCGCGGATTGGCTAAGGTAGAAATCGCACTGGCACGCGGTAAGAAGGAATACGACAAGCGTCAGTCGATTCGCGAGCGCGAAGACCGTCGCGAAATGGACCGTATGTTCAAACATTAGCGTCGGCACACGAGCAGTACGTGCCGATTGTCGTAGCAGGTGGTAGCGTAGATATGCACGTTGCCGCCTTCGCTTATTTTTAGCCGCTTGCGAAGTTCGGCTGCCGATAGCGGGAAGTGGCGGCAAGTGATGTCGGCAGCGGGGTAGAGCATGCGCAGTTGCTTAATGTCGGGCTTACTTAGCGACAAAATGCGTTCGACGACGTATTGCTTGCCCGGGAAGCATTCGACCGCCATGTCGCCGACAAACAATGCCGTGTCGGGCGATATCTTTGAGATGCCGTATGTGTCTGACAGTTGGCTGAATTGCCGCGATTTCATAACCGAAGCATTCGGCACAAAC
Source organism: Bacteroidales bacterium (assembly GCA_004555955.1). GTDB lineage: Bacteria > Bacteroidota > Bacteroidia > Bacteroidales > Muribaculaceae > Limisoma. The sequence goes on from SFJG01000002.1 coordinate 27,036, forward strand.
AAACGTTTTCCCTCTTGCGGATGCGCGTAGGTCGCTGTTTCGGGGTCGGTGCTGAAGCGTGTATCGAATGTTTCGACTCGGTCGGATTCGTAGTTGATGGTTCGCACTGTCGGAGGTTCGTCGCCGGCGGATGTGAAATCAATCTTGAAAAGAAGTTCTTTGCAGTCATTTTTGACCGACACAACCCAAATGTCGGTTGTTTCGGGATATTCTTTAATTGTTTGCGCAATGTCGACCATGGGCGAACCTTTCACGATTATGAATTTTACCGCCGAGCGGATGTTGTCGACTATCGTCTTCAGATTAGGTGTGCAGTCGGCAAACGAGTATAGTCGCATCGAGGCGGTTTCGCCTCGGCGTGACGGGTCGACGAAGCACGCATCGTAGCCGTTCAGGTTTAGAGAAGCATCGACGGCATCGCGACATTCCACTTCGATGTTCGAAGCTCCGAGCCTGTTGAAGTTGTGGCGTGCAGTGGCTGCTACTTCGGGATTTATGTCGCAGCAGGCGACGTGGCGCGCATTTCGGGCTATGTAGTAGGCATCGATGCCCAGTCCGCACGTCAGGTCGTAGACGTTCCGGCAATCGGCAAAGAGCGTGCCGTGAAGCCGAGCAACCGCTTCGCTCGTGCATTGCTCGATGGAGACAGCAGTCGGGTAGATAAGCCGTTCGCCCAGTTCCGGCAATTTGCGCCGTGCCTTTTGTCGGCAACTGATTTGCGTTATGGCAAAGTCGAGGTCGAACGTAAGCCCGCTGAATTTCTTCAAGCGCAACTTTATCGGGTCGCTCGAGCCGTATTGCTCCAAAAATGCGTTAAACTCTTTGCTGTCGATGAAATCCAAATTCATATTCGAGATTTATTGTTCACAAAGTTAACGTTTTTCGGACGGAAAATCGCTTTTTCGTTGGAGAAAACGATATAAATCGGGATGTGTGTTAATGTGTGTTAAAATGTTTGTGTTGATTAAACCAAAACGAATAAAGATAGTCAAAGCATTGACTTCAGAAACATACAATAGCATACTTGAGATATTCAGTAAATTATTCAAGTAAAAATAAATAACTTTTTCGTATCCGATTAAGGCACCTTGAACTGAGAAGCGAAGGGTGCCTTTACAACACCCGATGAATGAAAAAAAGCCGACTTCGAAAGGAGCCGGCTTTAGATTTTTCGAAGCAAGAGCGAATTAGTATTCGGTCTTGTCCTCTTTAGCCTCCCAGGCTTTGAAAGCGTTTATGCAGTCGGTGTGCTCAACGTGAACGCATGGGATAGAACGCTCGCTCTTGGGTTTGTCGAGCTCTTCGTAGATAAACTTATCGCTGAAGTCGATAGCGTCGGCATCTTCTTTAGTGTTGCCATAGTAAATGCGTGCAACGCCTGCCCAGTAGAGAGCGCTCAAGCACATCGGACACGGTTCGCACGAACTATATACGTAGCAGCCGTCGAGTTTGAAAGAGCCGACTTTTTTGCAGGCTTGGCGAATAGCGTTAACTTCTGCGTGTGCTGTTGGGTCGTTGTCGATGGTCACGGAATTAGATGCAACGGCAATAACTTCATCGCCTTTGACAATGACAGCGCCGAACGGACCTCCGCCACGTTCAACACTTGCAAGCGATGCATCGCTTGCTTGTTTGAGATAACTCAAATCTTTTTCAGTGATTTCAATTTTTGTCTTCATATCTTGTATTATTCTGTTTTTTTAGACGAAATGGGCGTCAAAGTTACGCTAAATTTTGGCAAAAAACAACAGATTTTTCAAAAATTATTGTTACTGTACATCTGATTTGTGCGGTTTTTCGCTTGTTGCACCGATGCGAGGCCACATGAGGTTGGGGAAAACTGTCAGACGTAAGCGTGTAGAGCCGTAGGGTACGAGTTCGATTGTTTGTGTCGGTTGTCCGTCGGAGCTTGCGAGCCCCGGAGCGGGAACGGGCGGTGTAAATCGGTTGGCAACGAGTTGCCAATCGAGCACTTTCTTTGCCGGCACTTTGATTGTTATCGGCGAGTTGCCTTCGTCGAAAGGAAATCCGGAAACTTGTCGGCGTACTAATTCGAATTTGGTTTGTGCATCAGCAGCCAAGCAGTCTATACCATAGTTCCAATCACCGTTGGGGCGCAGGTCGTAGCATACGAATTCGGGATTTTCCGACTTTTTGCCGTTGAGGTTAGCATATACTTTTTTGTCGATTGTTTGCTTTGTCGGAACGGGGAATGAGAACAACAGCGGACCGCGCTTGACGTAAGTTCCTTGATTAGCCGGCATTTGCTCGAGTTTTGTGTCGATGTCGAATTGAAGTGTGACAACGTCGCCGGTGTTGAACGTACGCACGATTTTTGCAAACGTGCCGGGAATCATTGTTTCGGGGCTTTCAACGCCATTGATGAGCATTGTAGCTGAGTTGCACCATCCGGGGATGCGCGCGGAGAACGACATCGTTGTGGGTCTATCGACGGTAAAGCGGAAGTTTATTTGGTCGTCGAACGGATATTGCGTTTCTTCAACGATTGTCACAGTGCGGCCGTTCGGGAGTTTGCGAGTGATGGACGATGGACCGAATAGAGCGGCAACGCAACCGCCGTCGCGTGTGGTGAGCCACATTCTGCCGATGTAGTTGGGCATAAATCGGTGCACGTTTCCGGCGCAGCACTCTGTTTCGTGGCTCGGGCGGTATTGCATCCAATTTAAGCCATATTTGAAGGCATTGTGGTTCGATTCACCGGTCGAAATCACTTGGTTGACCGACGACAGATATTGCAGCGAGCGGAAGTCTTTGCCAATGGCACCGAGTCCGGCATTGAAAATGGCTGTTTCTATCATATCAGCCCATTTTGTGCTGCCGGTCACTTCCAAGAAATAGCCCCAAGTCCAGGTAAAGTCGCTGATGTCGCACGTTTCGTGGCTGCAAAGCGGGTTGTTTCCGGTAAGGTGTTCGGCACTGGAGGGTATGCCGTCGGGCAAAAGATGGTCGCGTTCGATTTTTCGTTCTATGTTAAGGGCAATTTCGAGATATTTCGGTTTGCCGGTGTAGGAGAAGAGCATTAAGGGTATCTTGAGCATTTCGGCAGTCGTTACGCCGTGCTCGTGGATTGGGCTGTCGTCGGCAGCGGTAACTGCGTTGATGCGGAATTTTCCCAATGCATAAGCCTTTTCGGCAAGTTCAAGCAATTGCGGATTTTTTGTTATCCCGTAAGTCCAAAGGATGCCTTCGAGGTTGACAATCGAGCGTCCGTCGCTGTCACGGTTGCCGCCGAGCGCCTCGGGGGCATAGGTGAGGTAATGCTTTTGCAGGGCTGCAACTACTTTGCTGTCGCCGGTGGCTTCGTAGTAAGCCTTTATGGCGCGGAAAAACACGGCAAACGGCCACGATTGCGTGATGTCGGTAGGACCGAGGCGGCCGTTGTCGGCGGCATGTTGGAGCGTGTAGAAGATGCCGGCTTCGCCTTTGTCAATCAGTGCTTTGTCGTCGAGGAGATACCCCAGACGAAGCAGTCCGTCGGTATAGTAGGCAGTCTGCTCGTAGCGCCACCAGCCGGAGCCGTGGTTTTCAGCCTCGCGCTTGAGGTTTCCTGCCCAAAGACACGAATTGAAAGGGTAGGAGATGGCTTCCGGGTGACCTGTCATACCGGTTTTCTGCCGATTGAGAAACTCGCCGAGCCAGCCGTTGGCTGTTACGTTGTCGACATTTCCTCCACCGTAACGACCGTAGTCGCTATAGACGGTGTGTTGTGCGTCGGCAATTGCAAAACTGCCGACAATTGTTGCTATTGTCAATATCCTTTTCATTAGTATGTGTTATTTAGATGATTTTTGCTTTATACCCGGCGGCGGTAAGTAGTTGGCACACCTTATTACGGAGGTCGCCTTGAATCAAGATTTCGCCACCGCGAGTCGAACCGCCGACGCCGCATTTCGTTTTAAGCATGCGTGCCAATTCTTTGAGGTCGTCGTCGGTGCCGACAAAGCCTTCGATGATGGTCGCGTCTTTGCCTTTACGGTTTTTGCGGTCGAGAACAACCTTCAACTTCTGCTTTTCCGGCGGAAGAGTTTGCGGTTCCGGCTCGTCGTCGATGCTTTCGTATTGCATATCCGGGTTGGTCGAGTAGACTATGTTGAGTCGCTTTTTCCAATCGTTGTCTTTCATTTTTGTCGTTTTTTATTGATTGTTCAAAGATATTGAAAAATTGTTTGCTAAGCAAAGAAAACGCAAAGAAAACGCAAAATGCGGTGATGACGTGTTCGCAACACACACTGCTTTGGTGGAAGGAATTTCACGAAAATTTGCATAGTTTGCAATAATCGTCGATTTTTTGCGTTAAAGGAATATATGAAAAAATTTTTGGTTCATATTGCTGTGATTTTGACGGTATTGATGTCGTCGACTGTGCAAGCACAGGACAACGACAAGATACTCAATCGTCCTTATGCAGATATGAAACGCGTTCACTACGGCTTTTCGGTGGGTTTTCAGAATCAAAGTCTGTGGCTGACACACAATGGCTATACGACCGAGAGCGGTGAATCGTGGTTTGCCGACGTGACGGATTTGCAGCCGGGATTTTGCGTGAATATGCTCGGCGACTTGCGTCTGGGGCAGCATTTCAATCTCCGTGTGTCGCCGGGTATGTATTTCGGCAGCCGGACAGTGACGTTCCGCGAAACAGTCAGCGGAAATATCGAAAAGCAGAACATAAAAAATAGTAGCGTCGTTGTTCCGGTCGACTTGAAGGTGTCGGCTCTTCGCTATCACAATCTGCGCCCGTACGTCACCGCCGGTGTTATGGCGTCGTTTGACGTGTCGAAGAAGAAGGACGGCGAATTGCTGCAGTTGAGCAATACGGATTTTTTTGCTACGGTGGGCTTGGGACTTGACGTCTACGTGCCGTTTTTCAAGTTTATTCCCGAGGTGAAGTTCTGCTTCGGATTGAAGAATCTGCTGAAAAAGGACCGTCCCGACTTGGCAGAAGACCCCGACAAACTTAAATATACCAATTCGTTGGACAAAGCCGTCTCGAATATGGTTGTGTTTACATTTTATTTTGAGTAGAAGTGCTGGGATTAAGAAACATAGGAAGAAGGATGGCAATCGTCGTGGCGGTTGCGACGGCGTTTGTGTGTTCGGCGCAAGTCGACACTCAGTTGTCGCAATACTGGGCGTTGCCGTCGTACTACAATCCGGCAGCCATCGGCAGAACGGATTATCTGCACATTATGGGCGGCACGCGCTTGCAATGGGTAGGCATTCCGAATGCGCCGACAGCGTTTTTGGCAAGTGCCGATATGCCGGTTAAGATAGGGAAAAAGCGCATAGGCGTTGGCGTAGTGTTTCAACAGGAGAGCATTGGACTTTTTTCGAACTTGAATGCGGGTGCGCAAGTGGCGTATAAGCAAAAATTGCTCGGAGGCGTGCTCTCGATAGGCTTGCAAGTGGGTATTTTCGACCAGAATTTCAAGGGGTCGAAGGTCTACATTCCCGACGATGATGAATTTCACCAAGACACCGACGATGCAATTCCGCGCAACGACCTACACGGCACGGCGTTCGACATGAATGTCGGAGTCTATTACACTCACAAATGGTTCTGGGCAGGCGTGTCGGCAACTCACGTTATGGAGCCGACCGTGTCGCTTAACACCGACGAAGGTTCCGACGAGGCAATGTATGAAACGCAAGCCGGACGAATGTTTTATTTTATGGGAGGTAGCAATATTCCAATAAAAAATACGTTATTTGAAATACAGCCCTCTTTTATGGTCCGCAGCGACTTCAAGAGTGTGCAGCCGGAGGTTACAGCCCGTGTGCGCTACAACAAATTCTTGTCGGGAGGCGTGGCATATCGCTACAAAGATGCCGTTTCGGTGCAGTTGGGCGCCGAATTCAAGAACTTCTTTGTCGGTTACAACTACGACTATCCGACGTCGGCAATTTCGAAAGCCAGCAGCGGTTCGCACGAGGTGTTTGTGGGCTATAACGTAAAATTGAACTTAGGAGATAAGAACAAAAATAAACATAAGAGCATTCGCATAATGTAACAATATGAAGAAAGTAGTTTTATACATTACAGTGAGTCTGATGGCAACGTCGTGTGCCTTCTCGTCGAAAACGTCGGCGGGAGAAGGTGGCGGCGAAGTTACCGGAGTACGAGGTACAGCGCTCGGCGAGCCAACACCCTACGGGATGGTGCTTGTCGACCGCGGTTCGATGAAGATGGGACCCAACGAAGACGATTCGACTTGGAACATCAAGGCGAATCCCAATGGCATGTCGGTAGAATCGTTTTGGATGGACGAAACGGAAATTACCAATGCCAAGTATAAGCAATTCGTGCTTTGGGTGCGCGACTCGATTATCCGCGAGCGTCTTGCCGACCCCGCATACGGTGGCGACGAAGAGTTTAAGATTGAGGAAGACAAAGAAGGCAATCCGATAACTCCTCACCTTAACTGGAAGAAGCCCATTCCATGGCGAAATCCGTCGGAAGACGAGCAGCGCGCCATTGCCAGCGTGTATCGCTACAACCCGATTTCGGGAGTGTGGGAACTCGACCCTACGCAGATGAATTATCGCTACGAAATCTATAATCTCACCGCCGCGGCAAAACGTAAGAATCGCCTCGACCCGGCAACGCGCGTCTACAACACCGATGTGCCGGTAAGCGACGAAATGCCGATGATTTCGAAGGATACAGCCTTTATTAACGACAACGGCGACATTGTGCGCGAAACCGTCACTCGCCGACTCACAGGCAACTACGATTTCTTGAATACTTATATTGTAAATATTTATCCCGACACTACGGCGTGGATTAACGACTTCGACAATGCCTACAACGAGCCTTATACGCGTATGTATTTCTCGCATCCCGGGTATGCCGACTATCCCGTTGTCGGTGTCAGCTGGGAGCAGGCGAATGCTTTCGCCAATTGGCGCACAGACTATTTGCGTCGTTCGATTGGCAAACAAGGCGCATACATCGAGCCTTATCGCTTGCCGACCGAGGCTGAATGGGAGTTTGCCGCTCGTGTAGGTAAAGAAGCCAACAAATATCCATGGGAGGGCGATTTCCCCATCTCCGATAGCGGTTGCTTCTATGCCAACCTTAAGCCCGGCGACGGTAACTACATTAAGGACGGCAATCTTATTACGTCGAAAGTCGGTACCTACGACCCGAACGACTTCGGTCTCTACGACATGGCTGGTAACGTCAGCGAATGGACGTCGACAGCCTACACCGAGAGCATTGACCGACTCACAAACGACATTAACCCCGAATATCGCTATAATGCCGCCAAGGAAGACCCTTATAAGGCTAAACGAAAAATCGTCAGAGGCGGTTCGTGGAAAGACATTGCACACAACGTGCGCGCCGACTTGCGCATGTGGGAATATCAAAACGAGCAACGCTCTTACATCGGTTTCCGTTGCGTCAGAACGCAAGTGGGTTTTGCTAAAGGTCGTAAAAAGAAATAATTTCAGAACAAATAAAATTGCTACAAAATGGGCAAAATTAAGAAATATAAAAACAGCGTAGAAGCCTTCCTTTCAGGCGAAAAGGGACAAAGGTTCTTCAACTTTGCATATAGTATCGGTGCTGCCGTCGTTATTTGGGGTGCTTTGTTCAAGATTTTGCACCTTCCCGGCGGCAACGCATTGCTCTCAATCGGTATGGGTACGGAGGTGTTGATGTTCGTCTTGACAGCGTTCGACCGTCCGCCCAAAGAATATCATTGGGAAGAAGTTTTCCCGGTGTTGTCGTCCAACAACCCTGAAGACCGTCCCGACTTTACCGGGGGTGGCGGCGGTGCTGTAATCGTTGGCGGTGGCGGCGAAGCTCTCAGCGGCGAAGCAGCCGAGGGTGGCACAATCACCATCAATGGCGCAGGTGCCGGCACGGCAGGCGTTGTGGCTGGTGTGGCAGGCAATGTTGAAGGAATGACCGACGTCAACGAGCAATATGTTACGCAAGTGGCTGCCATCAATGAGCAAATGGAGCAACTTCGTCAAACCACCGAAGCGCTCAATCACGTTTCGTCGGTGTTGCTCGAAAGCTATCGCGCTATTACCGACAACTCGGAAAACATCACCTCAAGTTCGACCGGCTACGTTGAACAAATGACCAGCTTGAACCGCAACATTGCCGGACTGAACACAATCTACGAAATTCAGTTGAAGAGCATTTCATCGCAACTCGACAATATCGACAAGGTCAACCAAGGACTCAAGGCAATAAGCCATATGTATGAGCAATCGGCTTCGGAGAGCAACCGCTACTGCGAAGAAACGCACAAGATGGCTCAATATATGCAGCAACTCAACTCGGTCTACGAGAAGATGATAACAGCGATGACAATCAATATGTATCGACCGATGGTAAACCCCGACGACTTGACGCCCCGTCAGCCGCAAGCGCCCGCCGCCGATACCGATAATAACCAATAGCGATTCAATTAGACTATGGGTCAAAACGGAAACGTAACAAGGATGTCCCCACGTCAGAAGATGATTAACTTGATGTACATCGTTCTGACGGCAATGCTGGCGCTCAACGTCTCCAGCGATGTGCTCAACGGGTTCAGTCTCGTTGAGGGTGGTCTCGTCCGTACTAACGAAAACGTCAGCGACCGTAATACTGCTCTTTACCTCAAACTCGAGGATTTCACAAAAAAGAATCCGCAAAAAGGGCGTGTTTGGTACGAAAAAGCAACCGATGTAAGACTAAAAACGATGAAACTTTACGCTTACATCGATTCTCTGAAGTTGGCAATCGTCAAGGATGTCGACGGTGAGAATGCCGACGTTGAAAATATCGTTGAGAAAGACAATCTCGAAGCTTCGTCGAAAATTATGATTACGTATCGTAACGGCGTCAAGCTGAAAGCGAAAATGGCGGAATACAGTAAGTATATTTCGCAATTTGTAACCGATACGGCAAAATGTAGGACCATCGTCAAGGCGCTTTCGACAGAGCCTATCGTGCTCAAAGACAGCCAAATGGTGCGTGTGCCATGGGAAATCGGTATGTTCGAGAATATGCCCGTTGTGGCAGCCGTTACGTTGCTTACCAAGATACAAAACGATGTGCTTTTTGCCGAAGGCGAGGCTCTATCGGCGCTTCTCACCAACGTTGATGCCAACGACGTGAGGGTTAACCAGATGGAGGCATTCGTTATCCCGAATTCGCGACTCGTAATGCGTGGCGGTAAGTATAGCGCCGACATCGTGCTTGCCGCGGTTGACACAACGCAACGCCCGGCAATCTACATCAACGGACAGCGTCTTGCTCCAAACGTACGCACCTACGAGGTAGGTACAGGTAAAGTCGGCAACTTTAACTATACCGGCTACTTGGAAGTGGTTCGCGGCGACGGTACGACAGCAAAATACGATTTCAAGTCGGACTACACCGTAATCGAGCCGATGGCAACCGTTTCGGCGACGATGATGAATGTGCTCTATGCCGGCATCAACAACCCGATAAGCATTGCCGTGCCCGGTGTGGCTCAGAACGCCATATCGGCAACGATGACCAATGGAACGCTTACGCGCAACGGCGATAGTTGGTCGGCACATCCTACGAAGGTCGGCGCCGAATGCGTTATCACCGTGACGGCAACGATGGACGGCCGTGCCCAAACCGTGGCTACTACATCGTTCCGCGTGCGCAAACTTCCGGACCCGATGCCCTACATCGCTTACAAAGACTCGAAGGGCAACGAGATGCGCTACAAAGGTTCGAAGCCATTTGCCAAGACTTTGTTGCTCGCCACCGACGGCATCGAAGCTGCTATCGACGACGACTTGCTTAACGTGCAGTATCGCGTGATTTCGTTCGAGACTGTCGTGTTCGACTCTATGGGTAACGCAATCCCCGAAACCTCCGACGGCTCGAAATTCTCAGAGCGTCAGAAGAACAGTTTCCGCCGACTCTCGCGCGGCAAACGCTTCTACATTTCGCGCGTCAAAGCTGTCGGCCCCGACGGTATTACTCGCGACCTCGCTCCGATGGAAGTGATTGTTAACTAATTTGTTGATTGATAATACATACCACTATATATGAAAAGTTTAAAATTAATTCTCACTGCATTGCTTTTGGCGAGCGTTGCGCTCCCCGGATTCAGCCAAGTAGTCCGCAAGAAAGACAAGAAGGAAACCAAGGACAGTTCTACAGGTGTGACCTTCCGCATGAAAGAATTCTACGAGGAAACTCCCGAATCGGAGGCTAACCTTATGTGGATGAAAGTTATATATCGCCAACTCGACTTGAATCAAATCGAGAATATGCCGCTTTACTATCCCGAGGAACCTACTGAAAATCAGCAGAGCCTTTTCCGCTTGATAATGAAACTGCTGACCGCCGGCGAACTCAAAGCCTACGAGTATCTCGATGGCCGCGAGGTGTTCAACGAGCAATATCAAATCAAAGTGGGCGAGACCCTCGACCGTTTCCACATTATCTATAAAGAAGCCAAAGGCAGTACGGAGAAAAATCCGAAATACGAAGTCGAAGAGAGCGATGTCCCTTCGAACGAAGTGCTGAGTTACTACATAATCGAGCGCTGGGAGTTTAACAGCAACGAGAACCGTATGAAGAGTACCGTTGAGGCAATTTGCCCCGTGTTGCACCGCTCTGATGACTTCGTCGGCGAGCCGATTCGCTACCCGATGTTCTGGCTCAAGCTTGCCGACATTCGCCCCTATCTGACGCAGCAAAACATCTTCGTCGACGATGACAACAACTTGGCAAAATACACCTTCGACGATTTCTTCCAACTTGGTATGTATAAAGGCGAAATCTATAAAACTCGCAACCTTCGCAATCGCACGCTTATGCAGATGTTCCCCGACCCGGACGACCTCAAGCATGCTCAAGACAGCATCGAAAACCGTCTCAAGGCTTTCGACAAAGATTTGTGGGTGCCGACGCGCGAAGAACTCGAAGCACGCCGCGAAGCCGAAGAGGCTGCTCGTCTTCGTGCCGAAGGTAAGTCGGACGACATCGTTGTGAAAGACCGCGATGGCGGCGACTCCAACGACACCGACGAGGTGGCTGCCGAGCCGGAGGAAACAACCAAATCGGCTAAAAACAAACGCTCTTCGTCGAAATCTTCAAAGAAAGAAACGACAAAGAAAGAAACGACAAAGAAAGACGCCGACAAAAAGAAAAAGGCAAAACCAAAGAAACCGGCAGGCACGAGCTCCAAATCGAATGCAGTTCGCTCCGTTCGCCGCACGAAATAACATAGACCGACAACCAAACCAAAAGTCTCGCCGAGCAACCGCTTCGCGGGACTTTTGTCACATAAACGGGCTTGATTGTGATATTTATTAAACTTTTTTGGCATATTTCATTAAAAAGTTATATATTTGTATCGAAAAGCGATTTGTCGTTGATAAGTCGCTTATTTTTAGTAATACAAACAACTAACATAAATAATTAGCAATGAATCTAATAGTAAGCAAGCGGCATTTCTCTGAGAAAGTTGTACAACTTGTCGTAGAGGCGCCGCTGATAGCGAAATCGCGTCGTGCGGGGCATTTCGTGATTGTTCGCGCAGATGAGCATGGCGAACGAATTCCATTGACGATTGCCGACTCCGATGTCGAAAAAGGCACAATTACCTTGGTCGTACAAGCCGTGGGTGCCTCGTCTGCAAAGATTTGCGGGAAGGAATCCGGCGAATATCTCCACGACGTGGTAGGTCCGTTGGGTCAGGCAACGCATATAAAGAATTATGGCACTGTGGTGTGTTGCGGTGGTGGTGTCGGTGTGGCACCGCTATTGCCGATTATCCGAGCGATGAAAGCTGCCGGCAATCGCGTTGTCAGCGTGTTGGCAGGCCGTACGAAAGACCTTATTATCTTAGAGGATGAGGTCCGTGCATCGTCGGACGAGGTCGTAATTATGACCGACGACGGCTCTTACGGCACTAAGGGCTTGGTCACTGCCGGCGTTGAGTCGGTAATTAATCGCGAAAAAGTTGATTTGGTAGTTACTATCGGTCCGGCGATTATGATGAAGTTTGTGGCGCTGTTGACGAAGAAATATGAGGTGCCGACGATGTGTTCGCTCAACACCATTATGGTCGACGGCACGGGGATGTGTGGCGCTTGCCGTGTTACGGTTGGCGGTAAAACGAAATTTGTATGTATTGACGGACCGGAATTTGATGCTCATCAAGTAGATTTCGATGAAATGATGATGCGTCTGCATTCTTACGACGACGAAAAGAAGTAACGCTATGGACGAAAAAGAGATATTGTCTGCTCACCGTGCAGAGCCTTGGCGCGAGGAATTGCGTAAGGCAAAATCGGCAAAAGAACGTACGCAACAGCCCCGCGTAAAGATGCGCGAACTGAGTCCTGACTATCGCGTGACGTGCAACGAGGAGGTCAATCAGGGTCTGACTGTCGAAATGGCAGTCGCCGAAGCCGGTCGCTGCCTCGACTGTCCCGACCCGCAATGCATCACGGGTTGTCCGGTGGGCATTGAGATTCCCACGTTTATTAAAAACGTGGAGCGAGGCAATTTCCGCGAAGCCGCGCTGACCATCAAGCGTACGAGTGCACTTCCGGCAGTGTGTGGACGTGTGTGTCCGCAAGAGAAGCAATGCGAAAGCAAGTGTATCCACAAAAAAATGAAAAAAGAGCCGGTGGCAATCGGCTATCTCGAACGCTTTGTTGCCGACTATGAGCGCGAAAACGGCGAATCGGGTGTGCCCGAAGTTGCTGCGCCGAACGGGATAAAGGTGGCTGTCGTTGGTAGCGGTCCTGCGGGATTGGCATTCTGCGGCGATATGGCAAAACTCGGCTACGACGTGACTGTCTTCGAAGCGCTTCACGAAATCGGCGGCGTGCTCAAATACGGTATCCCCGAATTCCGCTTGCCGAACAAGATTGTCGACGTCGAAATAGACGGCTTGCGCAAGTTGGGTGTTAAGTTTGAGACGAACTGTATTGTGGGCAAGACGTTGAGCTACGACGACCTTCACGAAATGGGCTTCCGCGGCATCTTCGTCGCTTCGGGAGCCGGTTTGCCCCGATTTATGAATATTCCCGGCGAAAATCTTATCGGCGTGATGTCGAGCAACGAATATCTGACTCGCGTAAACCTTATGGAGGCGGCAAGGCAGGACAGCGACACTCCGGTGCTTCATGGCAAGAACGTAGCCGTTATCGGCGGCGGTAATACTGCGATGGATTCGGTGCGTACGGCTCGCCGTAACGGGGCAGACAACGTGATGCTTGTCTATCGTCGTTCGGAGGAAGAGATGCCGGCGCGTCTCGAAGAGGTTAAGCACGCAAAAGAAGAGGGTATCCACTTTATGACTCTTAGCAATCCGGTTGAATATCTTGGCAATGAGAAGGGCCACGTTACGGCAATGCGCGTGCAACGTATGGAGTTGGGAGAGCCCGACGCCAGCGGACGCCGCTCGCCTGTGCCCATCGAAGGCGCAATCGACGAGGTTCCGGTCGATTTAGTGATTGTTAGTGTTGGTGTTTCGCCTAATCCGTTGATTCCTAATGCTATACCTGAACTGGAAGTGAGTCGTCGCGGTACTATTGTTGTCAGCGAAGATACGATGCGCTCGTCGCTGGAAGATATCTATGCCGGAGGCGACATCGTTCGCGGAGGTGCGACCGTAATCCTTGCTATGGGTGACGGACGCCGTGCAGCTGCCAATATGCATGAAGCGCTCAAGCAAGCATAAAGGCTTGTAGAAAACAGCATAAAAAAACAGGTCGGACGAAGAAGTCTGACCTGTTTTTCTTTTCTTTTCTACTCAGCTGTGATTATTCTTTTGTAGCAAGCGGAGCGGGTACGTTGTAGACGCGAGTAGCGAGTTCTTTGTCGAGTTGATAAAGACCGTATCCGTTGTCGCCGATGAGTTTGAGGTGGTCGATATACTCTTGAGCATTTTCTTCCTCTTCGACTTGCTCATCGATAAACCAAGTAAGCATGCTACGAGTAGCATAGTCTTTTTCTTCTTCGCTGATAGCATATAGGTTATTGATGAGAGCTGTCACTTTTTGCTCGTGAGCCAAAGTTTCTTTAAACACGTCGAGCGGACTATTCCATGTAGTCGGAACGGCATCGATAGGACGAAGGTTGATGCGACCGCCGCGGCTGTTTAAGTAGTTCATAAAGATTTCAGCGTGAGCTTGCTCTTCTTTGAATTGAACTTTAAACCAGTTAGCGAAACCGCTTTTGCCTTCTGCTTCGAAATAGGCTGCCATTGAGAGATAAAGGTATGCAGACCAGAACTCTGCATTGATTTGAGCATTTAATGCTTCTTCTACGTTTTTACTAAGCATATTTCAAATATTTAAAATTTAGTGCAAATATACAATTTTGTCGTGGAAAACAACAAAAAAAATAGGTGCATTTAAGAAAAATGCACCTATTTAACAAAGATTTATTTTGCCGTTTTTTTAGCAGTAGCCTTTTTAGTGGCTTTCTTCGGCTTTTCTTCTTTCTCCGGTTTCTTTGCTGGAGCAGGAGTTTCTTCGTTGTCGCGTTCTTCAATCGAAGTCTTAAGCGAGCGCAACTCTTTGTTGAGCTGTTCGATTTCGCTTTCTTGGTTCTTAATGGTGGTAAGCAGTGCGTTGAGTTCCTCGTTTTCAATCGAAAGCGGGTATTGCTCTTCGACGCGGACAATGAAGTCGGACAGCACGTTCATATAGTTTGTGAAAGCCATATAGGGCGATTCGTACGGGCTGAACAGAGCGTGTACGGCGCCGTCGCCGAAGTGCTTGGTGCTCATATAGAAGAAATGGTCGGACGATTGGAGGTATAGCCAATCTTGGAGCAGACGTTCGTTTGAGCAGAGGTGGACGCGTTCGGCAACGGAGTAGAGCTTGTTGAAAGCTTCGTTTTGGAGGTCGTTACCGAGCCAAGCGCTGGTGTCGCGGGCTTCGTCGGCACCCGAAATGGGGTGAGTTACCGAGATAGTGTCGACAGCTTTAAGTTTGGAAGCGGCTTCCGACGGAGTCCAGAATTCGATTCCTTTTTCTTCAGCGAAGCGCGGGAGAGCTTTGATGAAGTCGAAGATGCCGGTCTGGCGTGGATGGTTTTCGCCAAGAGTTTCGTAGTTGAGCGCAATGTTGATGATTTGCTCTTCTTTCGGACTTTGGGCAATCCAGTTCATATATTTGTCGGCAGTCAGCGGATATTCGTGCCAAGCGGTGTCGCTGAAACGCATAGCGATATCGTCCGACAGCTTTGAGTTGCGGAAGAGCACTTTCAGCTTCTTAGCGCCGGCAGATGTGTAGATGTAGTTTGGCGACTTCCACCCGAGGATGTGCTTTGCGCCTTCGGTGAGTACGGCTTTGTAGCCCATGTCGGCGATGTAAGCGGCAATCTCGTCGTTGTAGACAAATTCGGTGTTTTTAAACACTTTGGGTTTTTGACCGAATTCGGTGTAGATGAGTTGGTTGTGAAGCTCAACTTGACGGCGGAATTCGTCAATGTCGGTAAGAGCCGCGAGCGAGTGTGCATAAGGCTCCGAAATGAATTCTACGCAGCCTGTGGCAACGAGTTTCTTGAGCGACTCGAGGAATTCGGGCATAAAGCGTTGGAATTGTTCGATGGCTGTGCCTGAAATCGAGAAAGCCACTTTGAATTTCTTGTTGCTGCTCTTAATCATGTCGAGCAAGAGTTCGTTTGCCGGCAAGTAAGAGTGTTGAGCAATACGTGTCAAGATTTCTTCGTTCGAGAAATCGTCGTAGTAGTAATGGTCGTTACCAATGTCGAAGAAACGATAGCGTTTCAATCTGAATGGTTGGTGTATCTGAAAATATAAGCAAATAGCACTCATATCTATAAATTTTATTTGTTAAGTAAATTGTTGTAAATATCAATAACCTTCTTGCCGGCTTTCTTCCAAACTATCTGGTTGACTTCTTTCAAGCCTTCTTCTTTCAATTGCTTGTGCATAGCCGGATAGGTAATAATCGAGTAGATAGCGTCAGCCATGGCATCGATGTCCCAGAAGTCGGTTTTGATGACGTGGTTAAGAATTTCGGCGCAACCGGATTGCTTGGAAATGATAGAAGGAACTCCCATCTGCATTGCTTCGAGCGGAGAGATGCCAAAGGGCTCTGAAACGGAAGGCATGATGTAGACGTCTGAGGCTTTGAGCATTTCGTAGACTTGTTTTCCTTTTTGGAAGCCCGGGAAATGGAATCGGTCGGAGATGTCTTTCTTTGCAGCCAAACGTATCATTTTTTCCATCATATCGCCGCTACCTGCCATGACGAAGCGCACGTTGTGTACCTTCTGAAGGACCTTAGCAGCCGCCTCGACGAAGTATTCGGGACCTTTCTGCATGGTGATTCGACCGAGGAAGGTAACGACTTTTTCTTTCATCTTGTGGTGTTCGACGTTGAGGAGCTCTTCGCTGAGAGGCTCAACGGCATTGTGCACGGTGGTTACTTTAGCGGGGTCGATGCCGTATTTTTCAATCACGGTGCGGCGAGTAAGGTTGCTGACGGTGATGATGTGGTCGGCGTTGAGCATGCCGTCGCGTTCGATGTTGAACACTGTCGGGTTGACGTTGCCGCGCGAGCGGTCGAAGTCGGTAGCATGAACGTGGATAACCAACGGTTTGCCTGACACTTGCTTTGCGTGGATTCCGGCGGGATAGGTCAGCCAGTCGTGAGAGTGGATGATGTCGAAATCTACGGTGCGGGCAATGACACCTGCTACGATAGAGTAGTTGTTAATCTCTTCGAGAAGGTTGTCGGGATAGCGTCCGGAGAACTCGATGCAACCGAGGTCGTTGACGTTCATGTAGTTGAAGTCGGCATAGATGTGCGAACGAAGGTCGAAGTAGAGTTGCGGGTCCATTACGTTGCCTATTCTCGACTTTACATAGTCCCAATCGGTGTCGCGCCATGCAATCGGTGTGTTGCCGGCTCCGATGATATTTGCAAAACTTTTATCTTCATCCCCATGCGGCTTTGGAATGACGAATGTGATATCCATATTGCCGTTTTCCGCCATGCCTTTAGTCAGGCCGTAGCTTGCTGTTCCAAGACCTCCGAGGATATGAGGTGGAAACTCCCACCCAAACATTAGTGCTTTCATAAATCGGATTTTTTGAGGATGATTAAATTTCGAAACCGTTTAACGTATGTAATGCACGAAGGACTTCACCGATGTTAGGGGCAAAACTGATGGCTCCGTGACCGTTGTAAGGCGGGTTGCCGTCGTAGAGCTCCGAAAGCGAGCCGATACACTCTCTTGTGAGGTCGTCTTCGTAGCCGATGAGCATTCTGCGAAGGAATGCCACGCCGCTCATTCCGAACACGCGAAGGTATGCGTCGATATAGAAGCCTGTCAGCCATGGGCGTGTCGGCCCGTTGAAGTATGAGAACACTCTTTCGCGCGCACTTCCGACGAAGAACGGATTGTAGCCGTAGCTCTTCGGGCTGAGTGTGCGGATGCCGTTGGGGGTGAGCAGTTCGCGCGTAACGATGTCGATAATGCGTTTGCGTTGACTCTTGTCGAGCGGCGAGAAGTCGAGCCCGGCAGCGATGAGCATGTTGGGTCGAACGCTCAAGTCCATATAGTTGCCGTCGACGTAGTCGTAAAGATAGCCGTGGTCGTTGAGGAATGTGGCAACGAATGCATCTTTGAGCAATGCTGCTGTCTTTTGCCATTCGTCGTAGCGACTGTGGTTTTCTTTTTCGCCTTCAAAGAGTGTGCAGGCAAACATCAGTGCGTTATACCAAAGTGCGTTGAACTCGACGATGTAGCCGGTACGGGGAAGTTGTGGCTTGCCGTCGGCGCCGACTACGTCCATCCATGTAACCGGTTTGATTGTTCCGTTGGTCGAAAGCATGCCGCGGTCGTCGATGTAGAGGTTGCCGACTTTCTCGTCGAGCACTTTGTTGATAATCAATTCCAGGGTTTTGCCGTATTTCTTGATAGTGTCGGCAGCGCCGTAGAATTTGAAGTATTGATAGATTGTCCAAGTAGCCCAGAGAGGTATGTCGGGCAGGTCGATGTCTTTGATAGTGGAGTCGATAGTGCCGTCTTCGAGATATTTTGTGAGGGCTTCGACTGCCGTATCCATTATTTTTTCAAAGTCGTCGCGGTGGTTGATTGCCATTGTTGTTCCCGGTAGAGCTATGAGCATGTCGCGAGCAAGGATTTTAAACCAGGGGTAGCCTGCCAAGAGGTAGTTTTTGTCGCCGTCTTTGAGGTAGCATTGCTTCGCTGAGTTTTTCAAGCAGTTGTAGAAGCTTGTACGCGGTGTGCGGTCTTGCGACTCTTTGACGAACGTGGCCGATAGGCTTCTTGGCTTAGCGGGCTCGGTGCCTGCGGAGAATATGATGCTTTCGCCTTTCTTGATTGGCAATTGGAAGTAGCCGGGCACCCAGAGGTCTTCGCTGAATGGCTCTTCGCGGGCAAGGTCTTTGATGTATTCGATGCCGTTGTACCAGTGTGGCTCGTAGACGAATTCCGGCTTGTGGTTGAATTGGAGGTACAAGCGCGGATAGCCGGGGTAGAGGCAGAACGAAACGCCGTTTTCGGTTTCTTCGTAACTTCCGTTGAGTTGCGAGTTCTCGGTGCAGAGACTTGCGGCATTTCGGAAAGCCAGGAATGGCTGGAATTGCAGCGTTGTGGGCGAATGCGCTTCAAGTAAGGTATACTTGATAAGGATTCTGTTTTCGTGCGCCACGAAGACCTTCTCTTTTGTAAGAATCACGCCGCCGACGCGATAAGTTAACTTCGGCACGGTGTCGCAATTGAACTCGCGAAGATATTTGTGCCCGTTTGGACTATATACACCGCCCTTGTAGCGATGTATACCAAGATTGAATGGTGCGCCGTGCTGTATTACGGTTTCGTCGAGCGACGACAGCAGTACGTGGTTTTCGTCGTTCATCTCTTTGATGGGGATGACGAGAAGTCCATGTTGCTTGCGTGTATTACAGCCGGTCACCGTCGTGCAATGATAAGCGCCTGCCTTATTGGTCCTCAATATCTCTTTCGGGAGAGATTGGTCGAGGTTAATCAGCAAGTTCTTATCGAACTTTAGGTAACTCATAGGGACTATATGTTTTGGAGTTTTACTTATAATGGTTTCTTAAATGTTGTCACGAATTTAAGTATTATTTTTTGTCTAAAAAAGAAAAATGTTGCATAACATATTGTTAAATGGAAAATTATTATAATTCTTTATAATTATTAGTCTTTTTTTAGAGTTTGAATAATGCCTTTTGTTGCAAAAAAAAGCGAAGAATCGCCGTTCGGGAAATTCTTCGCCTTTAACTTATAATTAAGTTTGAAATTATTTCAGAAGGTCGATAGAGCGTTTCAAGAAGTTGTCGAGTTGTTCGCCGCGGAGCAGGTTGTTACCAAGAAGTGCGATGTCGATGAGTTGCCCGATTTGGGGAACCGTGGCGGCGTAGTCGGCGATTGCTCGGTTCTGCTTGTCGCGGAGTTGCTCGGCTTGACTCTCTTCGTTTTTGAGTTGAGCTTTGTCGTCGTCGGTTGCATCTTTCTTGTCGCGCAGCGTTTTGATGCGCTCGTTGACAGCCGAGAGTTCGGTGTCGATAGGCGCTAAAGTTTTGTCGAGAGCTGCGTGAGCGTCGGCGATGATGCGCTTCAGAACGGGATGGTTTGCGTTGAGAATCAAGTTGTAGCTGTCGGGATATTCGCCGAAGAATGCCATTCCGGGCTGAACTTTAGCCATATCTTTCATACGGCGTTGGTATTCGTTTTGGGTGATTTGTACGGGAGTGGTTGTCTCGGCGAGCGACTCAAAAGTGACGAGGAAGTCGCTTTTCTCGATTGTCGGAATTTGCGACTTGAAGAGAGTTGTCATTGTGTTACGCTCGCTTTCGGTCATCTCAACTGCTTTCCGTTCTTCTTTGACGATGAGGTTGTCGACGATGTCGCTGTCTACTCTGACGAAATGCGCTTTCTCGAGTTTGCGTTCGAGCAGCCCGATGAACGGGCTTGTGAGCTGGTCGTCGATGACGAGCACGTCGTAGCCCTTGTCGGTAGCGGCTTTAACGTGGCTGAATTGCGCCGTCTTGTCGGTTGTGTAGAGGTAGACGAGGTTGCCTTCTTTGTCGGTCTGGGTTGCTTCGATGAGTTGCTTGTATTCGTCGAGCGTAAAGCGTTTGCCTTCGGTGTTGCTCATCAGGGCGAACTTCATTGCCGAGTCGCAGAATTTGTCGTCGGTGAGCATACCGTATTCGATGAAAATCTTCACGTCGTCCCATTTTTCTTCGAATTCGTTGCGGCGGTTCTTGAAGATGTTTTCGAGCTGCGATGCCACTTTCTTGGTGATGTACGAAGAAATTTTCTTGACGTTTGCATCGCTTTGCAGATATGAGCGCGACACGTTCAACGGGATGTCGGGCGAGTCGATAACGCCGCGCATAATCATCATAAATTCAGGCACAACGCCTTCGACCGAGTCGGTTACGAACACTTGGTTGCAGTAGAGTTGTATCTTGTTTTGCTGAAGGTCGAGGTTGTTCTTGAATTTCGGGAAGTAGAGAATACCGGTAAGCGTAAACGGGTAGTCGACGTTGAGGTGAATCCAGAATAGCGGGTCGTCTTCGCCGGGATAGAGTTCGTGATAGAATTTTATGTAGTCTTCGTCTTTCAGTTCGGTCGGTTGTGCAGTCCAAGCCGGCTTGACATCGTTGATGACGTTGTCGTCGTCGGTGTCGGCCATCTTGCCGTCTTTCCATTCTTGACGCTTGCCGAAAACGATAGGTACGGGCAAAAATTTGCAGTATTTTTTGAGGAGTTGCTCAATCTTTTCTTTTTCGAGAAATTCTTTGCATTCGTCGTCGATGTAGAGCACGATGTCGGTACCGCGTTCTGTCTTTTCGATTTCGTTGATTTCGAATTCGGGGCTTCCGTCGCACACCCAGCTGATGGCTTTAGCTCCGTCTTTCCACGAAAGGGTGCGGATTTCCACCTTTTTCGACACCATAAATGCCGAGTAGAAACCGAGTCCGAAGTGGCCGATTATCGAGTTTGCGCTGTCTTTATATTTTTCCAAGAATTCTTCAGCGCCGGAGAATGCAATTTGGTTGATATATTTGTCGACGTCGTCGGCAGTCATGCCGATGCCTTTATCGGAAATAGTCAACGTGCCGGCTTCTTTGTCGAGCTTGATTTCAACGCGCAGGTCGCCCAATTCGCCTTTGAATTCACCGCAAGATGAAAGTGTTTTCAACTTTTGAGTGGCATCGATGGCGTTCGAGACCATCTCTCTCAAGAAAATGTCGTGGTCGCTGTACAAAAACTTTTTAATGACCGGGAAGATGTTTTCGGTGGTTACACCAATTTTACCTTTTTGCATATATGATTGTTTTTTTTGATTTCCGCCGAACGTAAGTGCAAAAAAAATGCCACACGTTGTAAGTGTGACATTTTATCGTACCGATATGAAATTTTGTCATACACGCACTACCGACATCTTCAGACGAGGCTCATCGGCGATGTGGTCGATGCGCAGAGTGTCGCCGCGGGTGATTGTGTTGGCAAGAATCAACTCAGCCAAGTCGTCTTCGATATATTCTTGGATGGCACGTTTGAGGGGGCGTGCGCCGTATTGGGCGTCGTAGCCGTGGTCGACCAAGAACGCTTTTGCGCTGTCGGTGATTTCGATGGCGTATCCCGATTCGGAGGCGCGGCGGAAGAATCCTTCGAGCTCGATGTCGATAATCTTGTAGATGTCGTCGCGCTCAAGGCTGTTGAACATTACAATGTCATCGATACGGTTGATGAATTCCGGCGCAAATGTCTTGTTCAGAGCCTTTTGTATGATGCTTCGCGATTGCTCCTGGCGGTCGGTGCCGGTGTTGAAACCGATGCCGTTGCCGTAGTCTTTCAGCTGTCGCGTGCCGATGTTTGACGTCATAATGATTATGGTATTTTTGAAGTCGACAGTTCTACCGAAACTATCGGTAAGTCGACCCTCGTCCATCACTTGGAGCAGCATATTGAACACGTCTTGATGAGCTTTTTCCAATTCGTCGAGCAGCACGACGGAATAGGGGTGACGGCGCACTTTCTCGGTGAGTTGTCCTCCCTCGTCGTAGCCGACGTATCCCGGAGGCGCTCCGACGAGTCGCGACACGGCGAATTTTTCCATATATTCGCTCATGTCGATGCGAATAAGCGAGTCTTTTGTGTCGAATAGATATTCGGCGAGCATTTTTGCCATATGAGTCTTTCCGACGCCGGTAGGACCTAAGAACATAAATGCGCCGATAGGACGGTTGGGGTCTTTGAGCCCGACGCGGTTGCGCTGTATGGCTTTTACAATCTTATCGATGGCTTCGTCTTGCCCGACGATTTTCGCTTTGAGCTCGTCTTTCATAGCCAGAAGTCGGGAGCCTTCCGATTGGGCAATGCGTTGTACGGGCACTCCTGTCATAGTGGCAACAACCTCTGCAATCGACTGCTCATCAACGATTTGGCGATTCTCGGCGAGGGCGCTTTCCCACTCGCTTTTTCGTGTGTTAAGTTCGTTTTTGAGAATGTCGGCTTCGTCGCGGTAGTTGGCTGCCGCTTCGAAGTCTTGGGCAATCGCCGCCGCTTGTTTTTTCTTTGTTACGTCGGCAATTTTCAGCTCGAGTTGCTCGATTTCTTTTGGCGCTTCGACGTTGGAGGCATGCGCTTTAGCACCGGCTTCGTCGAGGGCGTCGATAGCCTTGTCGGGGAATGCGCGGTCGCTGACGTATCGTTGGGTGAGTTTGACGCAGGCATGCAAAGCGTCGTCGGTGTATTTTACGTTGTGAAATTTCTCGTAGTTGTCTTTGATTTGTTTGAGAATTTCCAATGTTTCGTCGGCAGTTGTTTGATCGACGATGATTTTTTGGAAACGGCGGTCGAGCGCACCGTCTTTTTCGAACGTCTTGCGGTATTCGTCGAGCGTTGTAGCGCCGATACACTGCAATTCGCCTCGCGCCAGAGCCGGCTTGAGCAGGTTGGCTGCGTCCATTGAGCCACCGGCGTTTCCGGCGCCGACGATGGTGTGAATTTCGTCGATAAAGAGGATGATGTCGTCGCTCGCTTTGAGTTCGTCGATGACGGCTTTTATTCTCTCTTCAAACTGGCCGCGAAATTTCGTGCCGGCAACGATTGCCGCCATGTCGAGCGACATAATGCGCTTGTCGAAAAGCAGACGCGACACTTTGCGCTGCTTGATTCTCAGTGCAAGCCCTTCGACAATCGCCGATTTTCCAACGCCCGGCTCGCCGATGAGCACGGGGTTGTTTTTCTTACGGCGACTGAGTATTTGTATTAGCCTGTCGATTTCGCGGTTGCGCCCCACGACGGGGTCGATACGCCCTTCTTCTGCGGCTTTTGTTATGTCGACGGCAAATTTGTCGAGCACCGGGGTGTCGCTATTTGCTTTTGTCGTTGTGCTGCCGGCAGATTTAGGACCTTTCTGAGGTTGCGATGCGCCGTTGTCGTACGGCTCTTCTTCCTCGTAGTCGTTGTTGTCGAATCCGTCGACAATCGGCAAAATACGCTCTTCGCCTGTCGTATATCTTGGGTTCTCTGTATATTTCATATTCATTGTTTTCGAAAAATCATTACAAAAATAATGCCAATTATTTATAAACGGAATTATTTTGCTATGATTTTCGCCGTTTAAGTAGTTCGAAATTTATATTTTAAAATTTTAGCATTTTTAGGTAAAAAGACCTTATTTTAAATTAGGCTATTTGGCATATTCTTATTATCTTTGCAAAGATAAAGCGGGGCTTTGGAGGCGCTTGTTGCCGATAGAGCTCGCCGTCTTTGTCGAGAGAATTAATTGCCACCGAAGTGGCTACGAAAATAAGTAAAAAAACTATATGACAGAAGATCGTATTCAAAAGATTGATATTGAGAAAGAGATGAAGAGTGCTTACATCGATTACTCAATGTCGGTTATCGTTGCCCGGGCGCTACCGGATGCACGCGACGGCTTCAAGCCGGTGCATCGACGGGTGCTGTTCGGGATGGAAAAGTTGGGGAGCTCGTCAACGGCTCCGAAAAAGAAATCAGCGCGTATTGTCGGTGAGGTAATGGGTAAGTATCACCCGCACGGTGACTCTTCGATTTACCTTACTATGGTTCGTATGGCACAAGATTGGTCGTTGCGCTACACGTTGGTCGACCCGCAAGGTAACTTCGGCTCGGTCGACGGCGACTCGCCTGCAGCTATGCGTTACACGGAGGCTCGTCTGGCTAAGATGGGCGAGGAAATGATGCGCGATATCGATGAAGATACCGTTGACTTTATTCCAAACTTCGACAATACATTAAAAGAACCGGTTGTGCTTCCTACCCGTTTCCCGAACTTGCTCGTCAATGGTGCGTCGGGTATCGCCGTGGGTATGGCTACCAATATGCCGCCTCACAACCTTACCGAAGCTATTAATGCTTCGATTGCATTGCTCAACAATCGCGACATCACCATTGAAGAGTTGATGCAATACGTCAAAGCGCCCGACTTCCCCACCGGCGGAACAATCTACGGCTATGCCGGCGTCAAGGAAGCTTACGAAACAGGTCGCGGTCGCGTTGTCGTTCGCGCACGTGCCGAGGTAGAAACCGAAAACGAACACGATAGAATTATCGTTACTGAAATACCATACAACGTAAACAAGTCGGAACTCGTCAAGAGCATCGACAACCTTATCAAGGAGAAGAAAATCGACGGCATTTCCGACGTCAACGACGAATCCGACCGTCAAGGCATGCGCATCGTCATCGACCTTAAGACGGATGCCAACGCCAACGTCGTGCTCAACAAGCTCTACAAGATGACGCAATTGCAATCGGCATTCAGCGTTAATAATGTGGCTTTGGTCAACGGCGTGCCCAAGGTGCTTAACCTCAAAGAAATCATCGAAGCCTTTGTTGACCATCGTCATGAGGTGGTTATTCGCCGTTCGCGCTTCTTGCTCGCCAAGGCTATGGAGCGTGCACACATTGTGGAAGGCTTGATTATTGCTTGCGACAACATCGACGAAGTGGTGCATATCATTCGCTCATCGTCGACCACCGAAGAGGCTCGCGCCAAGTTGTCGGAGCGTTTCGGGCTCGACGACCCGCAAACGCGTGCTATCGTCGATATGCGCCTCAGCGCTCTTACCGGCATGAGCATCGAAAAACTCCATGCAGAGTACGAAGAACTCGAACGTCAAATTGAATTCCTCAACTCCGTGCTCAACGACGACAACGTATGCCGCAAGGTGATTGAAGACGAGCTTATCGAAACTCGCGAAAAATTCGGCGACGACCGCAAAACCGACATCGTTTACGCATCCGAAGAATTTAACGCCGAAGACTTCTATGCCGATGAAGATATGATAATCACAATCTCTCACCTCGGCTACATCAAGCGTACGGCTTTGTCGGAATTCCGCGCACAAAATCGCGGCGGCGTAGGCGCCAAAGGTAGCGACACTCGCGACGAAGACTTTATCGAGCACGTCTACACTGCCTCGATGCACAACTATATGCTCTTCTTTACACAGAAAGGCCGTTGCTATTGGCTCAAGGTTTACGACATTCCCGAAGGCACGAAAAACTCCAAGGGCCGTGCCATCCAGAACCTGCTCAGCATCGATGCCGACGACAAAGTCAACGCCTTTATCCGCGTGAAGAAGCTCGACGACAAAGAGTTTACGCTGACACATAACCTCATCTTCTGCACGAAGAACGGTATCGTTAAGAAAACGTCGCTGGAGGCATACTCGCGTCCGCGTCAAAATGGCGTCAACGCAATCATTATTCGCGACGACGACCGCCTTATCGGAGTGGAAATGACCGACGGCAACGCCGAAATCCTCTTGGCAAACCGCAACGGTCGCGCCATCCGCTTCAACGAACGCACTGTTCGCCCGATGGGACGTATGTCGACAGGTGTTAAGGGTATGACTCTCGACGACGGTGACGACGCTGTTGTCGGAATGGTTACAATTGCTGCCGACTCCGAAGAAACAATAATGGTTGTGAGCGAACAAGGCTACGGCAAGCGTTCGGTTGTCGACGACTATCGCATTACAAACCGCGGCGGTAAGGGCGTTAAGACCATCAACGTTACCGACAAGACCGGTAAACTCGTTGCTATCAATGCCGTGTCGGAAGAAAACGACTTGGTCATCATCAATAAGTCGGGCGTAACGCTCCGTATGAAGGTTTCTGATGCTCGCGTTATGGGACGCGCAACTCAAGGCGTCCGTCTCATCAACCTCGAAAAGCGTGGCGACGAAATTGCTTCGGTTTGCAAAGTGCCTGCGGCTCAAGATATAGAAGAACAGGCTGACGAAGCAACTGTTGAGGGCGCTGAACTCGCCCAAGACAACGCTCCCGAGACTACCGAAACAACCGATAACTCAGCAGAACCCACGGAGGGCGAAATATTTGATTTCACAAATAATGATTAACTATAGTAAATCTATTTAGCAATGAAAAGAAAATCGATTTTGACGCTATGTGCCATTGTATCGCTTGGCGCATTTGCACAACAGGCAACCGTAAAGGATGTGGAAAAGGCAATTGGCGGTCTAAATCCGGACGTTAACACGCTCGTAGATGCGGCTAACAAAATCAAATCCGCGCTTACTAACGCCGAAACAAAGGACGACGCTAAAACTTGGTATGTTGCCGGAAAAGCTAATTTCGCAATCTACGACAAGCAACAAACGGCAATGATGATGAAACAACCTATCGACACTGCCTTGATGGGTGGCTCGGTGGTTGAAGGCTACAAATACTTTATGGCTGCTCTTCCTCTCGACTCTGTTAAGCAATTAGAGAAGGATGGTTCTTACAAGTTGGAAAAAGACGGCTCTATCAAAGTGAAAACAAAATATTCGAAAGAGATTGTTAACACTCTTGTGACTCGCCACGAAGATTTCAACCGTGCCGGTGGACTTCTTTACGATTCAAAGCGCTATAAAGAAGCTGCAGAGGCTTGGGGTATATATTCGTCGCTTCCTTATTCGGGATTGGCTGAACGTTCGAAATTTGTTGTAGCCGACACAGTCCTCGGTATGACCGCTTACTATCAGGGTATCGCTTTGTGGCAAGCAGGCGATGTGAACAACGCAGTAGGTGCTTTTGCCAACGCTCGCAAACTCGGTTACAAGCATAAAGAAGCTTACGACTATGCTCTCAGCTGCGCCGCTCAAGCAAAAGACAACGTAGCTATCGTGGCTATCGCTGAAGAGGCTTATAAAGAGTTTGGCGGTAAGGATATCCAATATTTGAATGTCTTAATCAACGATAAGCTCAGCAAAGAGGAATTCGACGATGCCGAAACTCTTATCAACGACGCTCTCAAGGTCGATGCAAACAATGCTGAGTTGCTCAATCTTAAGGGTCTTATCGTTGAAAATAAGGGTAATGAAGATGCCGCTTTGGACGAGTTTAAGAAAGCAATCGAAATCGATAATACGTTGGCTCAAGGCTATTTCAATGCAGGTCGTATCGTTATGAAGAAAGTCGTTGCTCAACAAAAGGCTATGGAAACAATGAACCGTTCTGATTATGCAAAGGCTAAAGAAGAAATCTTGATTCCGTTGCTTAAAGAGGCGCTTCCATATATGGAAAGAGCATACCAACTCGACGACACTAACGCTAACGCAAAACGCATCCTTAGCAATATCTATTATCAACTCGGTGACGAAGAAGCTCTCCAAGCTCTTGATAAGTAGTATAAACATTATTTAAAATCAAAAAGGGTGTGCCTCCTCGGGTGCACCCTTTACTACAAATTATGGTAGACAACGAACAAATCCGTGCCATCAAGAGCGAATTTTTCGCACTTCGCAATGGCGAAATTGCCGACCGATTGCGCCGCGCCGGCTCTCCTTATAAAATTATCTTCGGACTTCAGCTTTCGCAACTCGACGCTATGGCTGCTCGCTTGCAGAAGTCGACGGAATTGGCTCAGACGCTTTGGCAAAACACATCGACTCGCGAAAGCCGACTCCTCGCCGTGTTGGTCTATCCGCTCGATTTGCTGACTCGGCAAGTTGCCGCCGACATGCTCGCACAAGCCGACACGCGCGAACTTGTCGACCTGCTTTGCTTCAAACTTGTGCGTAATTTGCCCGATGCGGAAGTCCTGGTCGGCGAACTCTGCACAACTGACGTCTATGCCGCTTTGCGCTTGGCAATGAATCTTCTGTGTTTGCAGAAGTTGGAGAATCTTGATTCGGTCTACGCTTTGGCACAAGCCGAACTTGCCAACCGAGAGTCGACGTGCCGCATTGTGGCTCGTCAGGTGGTCGACGAAATCGATTTCCTTCGCGAAAATGATGAGTAGAGCAGACGCTTAAATTTTGAGTTTTTCCGAAACAATAACACCGCCGATGGTCAGTGCGCATCCGATGTAGCCTACTGACGTGACAGGCTCGTTGAGTATCAAAATCGAGGCTATAAGCGTTATTACCGGCGAAAGATAGAGATAGTTGGATGCTCGCGACGCGCCCAAATTGTTGATGGCTTCGTTCCACATTATATAGGCAAGCATGGAGCATACAAGTCCTAAGAAGCCGAGGTGAACCCATGTAATCGGGTAGAGTAGCACACCGAAATCCATCGATTTCTCTTGAAATGCCAAAAACGGAAGCGCCGTAATTAAGCCATAGAAAAATATTTTGCGAGTGATAAATAGCGTGTCGTAGCGCGCATTAAGTTTCTTTGCAACAATACAATAGATGGCAAAACTCAGCGCTGCTGCAATCGAAAGAAGGTCGCCGACGGGCTTCACTTCGATGCTCGAACTGCTGTTGAAAATCACGCACGCAACGCCGAAAAACGCTATCGTCGAGCCGATTACGAATCCCTTCGAAAACTTCTCGGTTTTATACATCAACTTGGTCAGCAGCACCGTAAGGATAGGTGCAAGCGTGACAAGAAGCGACACGTTGGTCACAAGTGTGTATTGCAGCGCCGTGTTTTCTCCTATAAAATATATAGAGCCGCCACAAAGTCCGCAAATGACGAAAAGCGCTTCGTCTTTTAGCGATTCGCTGCGGATGTGTCGGCACGTAATTGCCAAAAGAACAACGTATGCCATCAAAAACCGGAGTAAGTAGATATCTATAGGTCCGATGCCGGCATCGAGCAACTTGCTCGTCGATATAAACGACACACCCCATACGATTGACACAAAGAGCGCCAATAGGTGGTATAAAAATGTGCTTCTGTTGTTACTATTAATAGTTGATGTGTTCATTTGCTACTCGAGCATTAGTGATTGCAAAAGTAGTGCAAATTGAGCGGAAATACAAAAAATAAAACAATTCTTTGATGTGTCGAAGTTTTGTGCTAATTTTGGGATATGGAATTGACCGGAAATACAATAAAATGGGTGCATTCGCTCGGACGGAAGAAAGTGCGGGTGCAAGATAGATGTTTCGCCGCCGAAGGAACGAAATGTGTACTGGATACTTATGGTAAATTTCGTGTACGCGGCATCTTTGCTACCGCCGAGTGGCTCGCTTCACATCCTGAGGTTGACGGCACTGTGGCATCACGATTGCAACTCGACAGAATGTCGAATCTGACCACGGCTTCTGATGTTATTGCTGTCTACGAGATGCCCGACGTTCGGCTCGACGAGGTAGACCTCCGTAGCGGGCTGACGATTGTGCTCGACGGCGTTCAAGACCCGGGTAATCTTGGCACGATTATGCGTATTGCCGACTGGTTTGGCATCTACAACATAGTGTGCTCCGAGGGCACTGTCGACGTCTATAATCCAAAGGTTGTGCAAGCCACGATGGGCGCCATTTCGCGCGTCAGAGTGTTCTATACGTCGCTACACGTCCTGTTTGAGCGGTACGCCGATTTGCCCGTTTTCGGTACGTTTCTCGAAGGCGAAAACATCTACGGCGCCGATTTGAGTGAAACGGGTTTTATCGTTATGGGTAACGAAGGCACAGGCATTTCGCCGGAGGTAAAGCAATTTGCTACACGCAAACTGTTGATACCCTCTTGGCCCGGCGATGTGCCTACCTCGGAATCGCTTAATGTTGGTATGGCAACGGCAATTGTAGTCAGTGAATTTCGACGCAGAATGAGATAAGTTATGGCAAAGCAGCGAACAAAAACAGTATATTTTTGCAGCGAGTGCGGCAATGAGTCGCCGAAGTGGCTGGGTAAGTGCCCGGCGTGTGGCGCATGGAACAGTTACGTTGAAGAAAAAGTGTCGACGACAAATAGTCGCGAGGCTTTCCTTCCGGGGTCGATGCTATCGTCGAAGCCGGTGCGTCTCGGCGACATCGAACAGGTGGCGGAGGAGCGCATTCCCATGCCGAGCGGCGAACTCAACCGTGTGCTCGGCGGCGGATTGGTCACCGGTAGTATTATCCTTATCGGTGGTGAACCCGGCATCGGCAAGTCGACGTTGGTGCTGCAGAATATGTTGCGCATCCGTAGCCGACGTGTGCTCTACGTGTCGGGCGAGGAAAGCGCTCGCCAACTGAAAATGCGTGCCGACCGCCTCGGTGCCGACGGCGGCGAATTGTATGTTCTTTGCGAAACGTCGTTGGAGAAAATTTTTACGCAAGTCGAAGCCTCCAAGCCCGGTATTTTGGTCGTCGATTCAATACAGACAATAGCGTCGGAGGCGCTCGAATCGTCGGCAGGCAGTGTGGGACAGGTGCGCGAGTGTTCGGCTCAGTTGCTCAAGTATGCCAAAGAAAGCGGCGTGCCGGTCATACTTATCGGACATATTAATAAGGAGGGCACTTTAGCCGGACCGAAAGTGCTCGAACACATCGTCGATGCCGTGCTGCAGTTTGAAGGCGACCGCCACTATATGTACAGGCTGTTGCGTTCGATAAAGAACCGTTTCGGGAGCACTTCCGAATTGGGTATTTACGAAATGACGCAAGTAGGGCTTCGCGAGGTGTCGAATCCTTCGGAATTGCTCTTGACCGACAACGACGAGCCCGTTTCGGGTACGGCAATCGGCGTGGCTATCGACGGCGCACGTCCGTTCTTGATTGAAACACAAGCTCTGGTGAGTACGGCTGCTTATGGTACGGCGCAGCGCTCGGTGACCGGATTTGATGCCAAGCGGATGAATATGCTTTTGGCGGTCCTCGAAAAGCGTGTCGGCTTTAAGATTGCTCAAAAAGACGTTTTTCTGAATATTGCCGGCGGTTTGCGTGTAAACGACCCTGCACTCGACTTGGCTGTTATCACGGCAACGCTGTCGTCGAACGTCGATATGGCTATTCCGCACGGTATTGCCTTAACCGGCGAAGTCGGGTTGTCCGGCGAAATTCGTCCGGTTACTCGCATCGACCAGCGAATCAGCGAGGCTGCCAAGTTGGGGTTTAAAACGATTTATGTACCTCATAACAATCTGAAAGGCTCCGACTTCTCGAACCGCGGCATTCGTGTCGTCGAGGTGGCTAAAGTTGAGGAGGTTTTTCGCAGTTTGTTTGCTAATAAATAAAAAATCATTCTATGTTGCGTAAAATTAGAATATTGTTAGCGATTTTGTCGTTTCTGATAGTAACGGCATTGTTTCTCGATTTTTCGGGGGTAATGCATCGTTGGTTCGGCTGGATGGCGAAGATTCAGTTTGTGCCCGCAGTGTTGGCAGTAAATGCGGTTGCCGTTGTGCTGCTTGTGGTGCTGACGCTGTTGCTTGGCAGAGTGTATTGCTCGGTGATATGTCCTCTCGGTATCTTCCAAGACATTGTGGCATGGATTGGCCGTCGTAAGAAGAAATTGCCCTATAAGTTCAGCCCCGAACGTCGTTGGCTGCGCATTGCATTTTTGGTGCTGATGGTGGTTACGCTCGTTGCCGGACTTGTGCCGATTGCAGCGTTGCTCGACCCCTATGCTTCGTACGGCAGAATTGCGAGCAACTTTTTTCAACCGATATATCGTTATGCGAACAATTTGTTGGCATACGTTTCGGAGCGCGCCGACAGTTACGCATTCTATAGCGTTGACGTGTGGCTTAAGAGCCTGCCTACGTTGATAGTTGCCGGAGTGTCGGCGATTGTTGTGGTTGTGCTTGCGTGGCGCGGTGGCAGAACGTATTGCAACACGGTTTGCCCTGTCGGCACCGTGCTCGGATATTTGTCGAAATATTCTTTGTTGAAGCCCGTTATCAACACCGATAAATGTGTCAATTGCGGCATTTGTGCACGCAAGTGCAAAGCGTCGTGTATCGACTCCAAGCAGCATGCCATCGACTATACGCGCTGCGTTGCGTGTATGGATTGCCTGAACAATTGCTCGCATCACGCCATTTCGTATAGTCGTCGGCGACGGTCGACGGCATCGGCGACGGTCGACGAATCGCGGCGCGGATTTCTTGCCACGGCAGCGACCGTTGCTGCGGCTTCGGCATTGCGAGCCGAGGAGAAAGCCGTCGATGGCGGACTTGCTGCAATTGCCGACAAGCAGTTGCCCGAGCGCGCCACGCCACTTGTGCCGCCCGGTGCGCAGAGCTTTCGTCATTTTGCTCAGCACTGCACGGCATGCCAATTGTGTATCTCCGCTTGCCCTAACGGCGTGTTGCGTCCGTCGGCGGAGTTGGAAACGCTTATGCAACCTGTAATGCAGTACGACCGCGGATACTGCCGTCCGGAGTGTAGCCGTTGCTCGCAGGTATGTCCTGCCGGCGCAATTCGTCCCGTTACGCCCGCCGAAAAGACTGCAATCCACATCGGTCGCGCTATATGGATTAAGGATAATTGTTTGCCCGTTGCCGAAGGTGTCAGCTGTGGCAACTGTGCGCGACATTGTCCCGTCGGTGCGATTACGATGGTGCCGACAAATCCCGACGACCAAGAGTCGGTTCGTATCCCGGCTGTCGACACCGAACGCTGCATTGGTTGCGGTGCGTGTGAGAATCTCTGTCCGGCTCGTCCTTTCAGCGCTATTTATGTTGAAGGAAACGAGTGCCATCGTGTTGAACTTTAGAGCCTGTTACTGCTATGAATACGAAGAAACCAAATATCTCAAGACGCAATTTTCTCAAAAAGTTTACCGTCGTAGGAGCAACTACGGCTGCGACGCTTGTCGGCTGTCGTGATGCGTCGAAACAAATCATAAGCGGAACCGCTTCGCACGGCGACGTGCCCGTCGATAAGATGACCTACCGCACGAGCAATAGCGGCGACCGTGTTTCTTTGCTCGGCTACGGCTGTATGCGTTGGCCAACCAAGCCCGACCCCAACAACGAAGACAATAAAATCATCGACCAAGATGGCGTCAACCAACTCGTCGACTATGCACTCGCTCACGGCGTAAACTATTTCGACACTGCGCCTCCTTATTGCCAAGGTGCTTCCGAAAAAGCTACCGGAATCGCTTTGTCGCGGCATCCGCGAAATTCTTATTTCTTGGCAACGAAAATGTCGAATCAGCGTTTTGCCGGACAGGGTCTTTCGCCAAAGCAGATGTTCGACAAGTCGGTCGAGATGTATCGCAATTCGTTCAGCCAACTGCAGACCGACTATTTCGACTACTACTTGATGCACGTTGTCGGATTGGGCGACGACAGTATGGCTATGCTCAACGAACGTTTTTTCGACAACGGACTTCTCGACTTTTTGCTCCGAGA
The DNA here is from genome assembly GCA_004555955.1 of Bacteroidales bacterium. Lineage (GTDB taxonomy): Bacteria > Bacteroidota > Bacteroidia > Bacteroidales > Muribaculaceae > Limisoma. The sequence continues at coordinate 60,623 of SFJG01000002.1, forward strand.
ACGCGAACAGGGCAGAATTCGTAACCTCGGCTTTTCGTATCACGGCGACGTGCGCGTGTTCGACTATCTACTGTCGCGCCACGATGAGTTCAAGTGGGATTTCGTGCAAATCCAACTCAACTACGTCGACTATCGTCATGCTTCGGGGATAAACTTCAATGCCGAATATCTCTACAACGAACTCAACCGTCGCAACATCCCGGTTGTAGTAATGGAACCTCTTTTGGGTGGACGACTGGCATCGATGCCTGAATTCTTGATTCAGCGCCTCAAGAGCCGACGTCCCGACGACAGCCTTGCTTCGTGGGCGTTCCGTTTTTGCGGCACGTTCCCGCGCGTGCTGACCGTACTCAGCGGTATGACTTATTTGGAACATTTGCAGGATAACATCTGTACCTACTCGCCGCTCGACCCCTGCACCGACGAAGAACTCGCTCTGCTCGAAGAAAACGCATCGAAGTTTGCCGAATTCCCGCTCGTGCCGTGCACGGCTTGTCAGTACTGTATGCCATGCCCTTACGGCGTCAACATTCCGGCAATTTTTTCTCACTACAATAAGTGCCTGAACGAAGGAAATGTGGTTAATGGCAGCGACGATAGCAACTATGCCCGAGCGCGTCGCGTCTACCTCGTAGGCTACGACCGCAGTGTGCCGAAATTGCGCCAAGCGAGCCATTGCATAGGCTGTGGCAAATGTATGCCGCACTGCCCGCAGAGCATTGCCATCCCCGACGAATTGCACCGCATTGATGCCTACGTCGAGTCGCTACGTCAAGAGCGTTTCGACGAATGATTCAAATATTCAGTTCGCCTCTGACGGAATCAATGAATTTCCAGAATTCAGCTTCGATAGAAGTGAAAATGTTTCGCGATTGAGTCTTTGTCGTCGGCGGAACGCAGATGTTCAGCCCGCCGGGGTGACACTTTATCCTGATGCGTTCCGGCATCTCGATGGCTTCTCCGTCGAGGTGCATCACGCCGCTATGGCTCCGCTCGATGGTTATCTCCGGCGTGCGGAAGGTGATGATGTTAGTGTTTTGGTCGATATGCTTTGAGAAAAGGAGAACGCCTAACATAGCCGTATCGAAAGGCGTAATCGGGAGCATAACAGTCACATCGATGAGCCCGTCTTGCATATCGGCGTGAGGCGTTATGTAGGCATTGTTGCCATATTGCGAGGCGTTGCCGCATGCTATGAGAAAGGCTTTTTCGGTAATTTTCCCCGATTCTGTAATAAGGCTGTATGTTTCGGGGCGGTATTTAAGATATTCAATAAGCGCACTTTTGATATAACCTGCCGCTCCGCGCTTGTCGCGTCGCGAGAAAGCTGAACTGACTTGTGCGTCGAAGCCGATTCCGCAAGTGCAGAAAAACGGGCGGTCGTTGGCTGTGCAATAGTCGAACGCCTCTACCGTACTTTCGTTGAATGCTTCGGCTGCTTTTTGCAAGTCGAGGGGGATGCCGATATGTCGTGCCAATCCGTTGCCAGAGCCGTCGGGAATGATGCCCAATGCCGTCTTGCTATCGCATAATGCGCTTGCCACCTCGTTGACCGTGCCGTCGCCTCCTACGGCGATTACGGCGTCGATTCCCTCGGCTACTGCCTGTCGCGACAATTCGTAGGCGTGGTTCGGTCGTTCGGTGAAGCGTATTGTCAGATTGTATTTTTCGCTATCTATAGTATTCGCCAGCATATCGGGCAGATTCTTCTTATTCTCTGTGCCCGATTTGGGATTTATCAATACTAATATGTCGCGTTTTCTTGTCATATCTTGTAAACAATTATGCAAAGATAATAGTTTATAATAAAAGTATTATTAACTTAGCAAAAAATCATACTGCGATGAAAAAGTGGATTTCTATTTTGATTAATTCGTTAGTCTTTTTGACGGGATTAATCCTTGTAATGCTCAATTCGCGTGCAAAAGTGCTCGAAACTGTTGTCGTTATTTTCGGCATTTTGATAATTGTGCCGAGTCTAATAACGCTCATCTCGATTTTCTCGAAGAAAATTGCCGTTCAGTTCGGTATGTTAGCACTTCTGCCAACGGTAGGCTCGCTGATTCTCGGTATTGTGCTTGTCTGCAATCCGTCGTTGTTTGTCAGCCTGTTGGTCTACCTTTTTGCCGCCATTCTGCTGCTTATCGGCATCTATGACTTGTGGCGACTTATTTCGACCGACAATAACACGCGTTATGCGTTGGCATTCTACGTCGTACCGATTTTGTTGATAATCGGTGGAGTCGTGCTTTTTGCTGTCGATGTCGAAACCGTCGAAAGCATGCTGGTTCTCATTGCCGGAATAGGGCTGATGTTGTGTGGCATCAATTCGTTGGCTCAAATGGTTTTGACGGCTAAAACACCTTCCGGCGGCGATAAAGATATCGAGATTGTTGATGTTACAACCGATGGCAATGACAAAGACAATGCTTCCGGCAAAACTCTTGAATCAGATTTGCCTGAAAAGCAAGACTAAGAGCCGAGGCGAGCTTTGGCATAAGCGATGATTATGTCGATTGCCGCGTCTTCGCTAATCTTCGACGAGTCGATGCATAGGTCGTATGTGTCGGCTTGTCCCCATTGTCGGTCGGTGTAGAAGTTGTAGTAGTCGGCGCGCAGTTTGTTCTCTTTTTCAACCTTGTCGCGGGCGTCGCTGAGGTTTATCGATAGTCGGCGAGCAACTCTCTCGGCGCAGTCGTCGATGGGCGCGCTTATGAAGATGTTGATGCAGTTGGGATTATGGCGAAGCAGATAGTCGGCGCAACGACCTACAACCACGCACGATTCTTTCTCTGCCAATTGTTCAATCATTTGGCGAACAGCGCTTTGGATGGCTTCGTAATAGATAGTCGATGCCGACGAGTGGAAGGGCTGGATGTAGTAGCCGATGCTCATCGACAGATTGCCGATGTAGAACGACGGCAACCGTTCGTCTGTTTTTTTTATCAACTCCGGATTCATTCCGGATTGACGTGCCGCTTCGAGTAGCAGCTCTTTGTCGTAGAAGCTGATGCCCAGGCGCTCGGCAAGGCGACGCCCGATGTCGTGACCTCCACTTCCGAATTGGCGTCCTATGGTGATTACATATTTCTTGTCTTTCATCTTTCTCGATTTTTCGACCGAAAGTTAGTGCAAATCGCGCAAAAATGCAAGATTTGCACTATTTTTTAAACGGGCATTATGTGCCCAATCTTTTTCATTGTCGCAACGGATTTGTTTTATTATGTTGTTCCGTTTTTGCAATAGTCCTCCCATTTTTTTATCAGAGCGGTCATGTCGGCGGGAATTTCGCAACTGAAGTCCATTTGTTGGCGTGTGGTGGGGTGGACAAATCCGAGGGTTTTTGCGTGCAACGCTTGTCGCGGGCAAATCTTGAAACAGTTTTGAACGAACTGCATATATTTTGCGGTAGCAATTCCGCGCAGCGGTTTGTCGCCGCCGTATCGCTCATCGCTGAACAGCGGATGCCCGATGTGGCGCATATGCACGCGAATCTGGTGCGTGCGACCCGTTTCCAATTGGCATTCGACGAGGGCAACGTGGCTGAGGTTTTCGATAACGCGATAGTGCGTCACAGCGTGTTTCCCTTGGTCGCCGTCGGGGAAAACCGTCATCTGTAGTCGGTCCTTGGGATTGCGTCCGATGTTGCCTTCGATGGTTCCTCCGGGCTCTTCGAATTTGCCCCAAACCAGCGCCACGTATTGTCGGTGGGTGGTCTTGTTGAAGAATTGACGTCCCAAGTAGGTCTTGGCATCGGGCGTTTTTGCCACTACGAGCAGACCTGACGTGTCTTTGTCGATGCGGTGCACAAGACCCAGGCGCGGGTCGCTCACGTCGTAGTCGGGATTGTCGCGGAAGTGGTATGCCAAGGCGTTGACGAGAGTTCCGCTATAGTTGCCGTGTCCGGGGTGTACGACCAATCCTGCGGGCTTGTTGACCACTAACAGTTGGTCGTCTTCGTAGACGATGTCGAGCGGAATGTCTTCCGGAATTATTTCGAGCTCGTAGCGCGGACGGTCCATAACCAGCGATACGACGTCGAATGGCTTTACGCGGTAGTTCGATTTTACCGGCTTTCCGTTGACAATTATGCATCCGGCATCGGCGGCTTGCTGTATGCGGTTGCGCGACGTGTTGTCGATATGTGCTACAAGAAATTTGTCAACGCGAAGCAGCGTTTGTCCTTTTTCCGCCACAAATCGATAGTGTTCCCATAGTTCTTGACCGGTGTCGCTCGTTATGCTGTCGGCAATTTCGTCGTCGTTATCGAGTATGTTTTGGTCTATCATAATTCTGTATCGTCCGGGATGTCGGATAGGTCGAGTTCTTCGGGTTCTCCGTCGATTGCCAACGAATCCATCATAATTTGTTGAAGCGAACCGTCGCCGACAATGAGGGTTATGTTTGAATTGACAGGTATCATGTCGCCTGCTCGCAACGGAAGTCCGTTCATGCGCATACTGATGACCAGGTCGGAATATTCCGACGGAACTCGTTCTATTTTGATGTTTGTCAAGCCTGCCGATTGAAGCGTGGTTTGGGCTTGGCGCAACGACATGTCGGCAACCGACGGGAGCTTGACTTGCTTGGTTGCAAACGAGCGAATTGTGATGTAGATGGTTCGGTCGTTTTTGATTTTCGAGCCGGCTTTGGGCGTTTGCATAATGATTGCACCCGGCTTGGAACTGTTGTCGAAAACAGAGTCGCTGATTTCGTACTTCAGCCCTTTGCTGCGAAGCTCGGCTTCGGCATCGGCGAGCATCATGCCTTTTAGTTCGGGCACTATTTGAAATTCGTCGTGGTGGGTGAACCAACCGAGGCTTAAATAGCAGCCGAGGAGCAATGCAACGTCGACCGCCATTATTGCAATAATGGTAGTGATTATTTTATGTCGCTTAAAAAAGCCGAAAAATTTGTTGTCCATGCGCAATTCGTTTCTGCAAAAGTATCAAAAACGAATGAAATAAGCAAATTCTATTTGCTATTAGTAATTGTCTTGATGTGTTCTTTGAGAATGTGAAATGCCGGATGCATCATTTTGCCGTGGTCGTGACCTTGCAGTTCGTAGAGGTAGACGTTGTCGTTGCCGTTAAGTTTTAGCATTCGGTAGAGGTATGCTTGCTCTTCGTAGCGCCCGAAAATCTCGATATTGCGGTCGCCCGAGATGATGACCATCGGCGGACATCCGTTGCGCACCCAATAGAGTGGGGCGTATTCGTCGATTGTCGGTTGTAGCGGCTGAAGCCCTTTCTGCTTGCGCACGTTGAAGTGCGTGATGCATTGTCCGCTGAATGGAAATGCTCCGGCGATAATTGTATCCGGGTCGAGGTCGTATTTTGCAAGCCATTTCTTGTTGAGGGTCACCATGTCAATAAGGTAGCCGCCTGCTGAATGCCCGGCAACGAACAATTTGCCTCGGTTGCCGCCAAATCGCTCTGCGTTGCGATATGCCCAGGCGATTGCCGCTGCGGCATCGTCTATACAGTCGTCGATTGTACACTTCGGCAGCAAACGATAGTTTACGCCGACAACTACCATTCCGCAGTCGGTCAATTCTGTCGGAATCTCTTTTGCGCCGCCTTCCAAGCCGCCGCCGTGAAACCATACAACCGTCGGGCATGCCGTTGCTTCGGTCGGGTGATAGACGTCGACGGTGCATCGCTCGCCTGCGTAGCCTGATGCGTTGCTGCGATACGCTAAATCTTTCTCTGTCGTGTAGGTCGTTTCTGCGTTTGTCGCTATTGTGCAGACAATTGCCAAGAGGGTAAAAATTATTTTCTTCATTATGTTATGTCGTTTGTGCAAAGATACGATATTTTTTTACTGTATTTTGACGTTTCTCGCTGAAATTTTGTGAAAAATTTGTCTATAACGAAATTAATTGCTAAAATTGAAGATAAAAATCTCGTGGAAATGAAAACAAAAATAATTACTGTTATGGTGGCACTTGCAACGGCTATCGGTTCTATGGCGCAGACGGGACCTCGTGTCGCTACTTCTAACGGCGTGCTCGAGGGCACGGATTGTTCGGGCGTGAAAGTGTTTAAAGGTGTAGCGTTTGCCCAACCTCCTGTCGGGCAACTGCGATGGAAGGCTCCTCAGCCTGTCGAGAATTGGACTGGCGTTCGCTCGGCAAAAGATTTTGGGCCGAATCCGATGCAGCAGAACATTTTCGGTGATATGATGTTCGGCACGTCGCAGATGAGCGAAGATTGTCTGTATCTCAACATTTGGACGCCATCGCTGACGTGGGACGAGCGTTTGCCGGTGATTATCTACTTCAATGGCGGTGGTTTGATTGCCGGAAGTGGCAGCGAGCCGCGCTATGCAGGGATGACCTTGGCGCGCAACGGCGTGATTGCCATAACGGCAAACTATCGTGAAGGCATTTTCGGATTTTTCGCTCATCCGGAGTTGTCTGCCGAATCCGATTACGGCGGTTCGGGTAATTATGGATTCTTAGACCAAGTGGCAGCTATTCGTTGGGTGAAAGACAATATTGCCGCTTTCGGAGGCGACCCTCAGCGGATAACGATAATGGGGGAGTCGGCGGGCTCGCTGTCGGTGAGTGCATTGATGGCATCGCCGCTCTGTCGCGATATGATTGCGCAGGCGATGGGCTCGAGCGGCTCGGTGCTTGGCATCGCCAAACGCCCGTGGCACACGCTCGCTGAGGCGGAGCGGGAAGGCGTGGCTAAAGCCGAAGAAATGGGCTGCCACAGCCTGAAAGAGTTGCGCGCTCTTTCGGCGGAGGATTTGCTCGTAAAGGCGAACGTCAGAAATGTTCCGACTTACAACATTGATGGCTATTTTATGGTTCGGCAGCCGATGGATATCTATAAAAGCGGCGAACAAGCGCACGTCCCGTGCTTGATTGGCAACAACAATGCCGAAATGTCGGCAGAAATGTTTCTCGGCGGCAAAACGCCCACGAAGGGTAATCTTGCGCCGGCGGTCGAAGCGTGGCTCGGCGTGCCTGCCGATGAGGTGTTTGCAAAATATGGCATAGCCGAAGATTCCGACATCATGCGTCTGCCGGGTTACGAACTCGGCGGTGATATGTTTATCGCCTATTCTACATGGAAATGGCTCGACCTGCAGCAGCGCACGAGCGACGCGCCGGTCTATCGCTATTGCTATTGCCATCCGCGTCCGGAAATGGTCGAAAAAGGTCTGGTTGCCGGGCTTGCAGGAGGTGTGCAGAAGGCAGATGCCGACCGCCCTGCCGTGCCCAAGGTGCCCGGTGCGGTGCATTCCGCCGACATCGAGTATCAGATGGGAAATCTTCCGACTAACGAGGTGTTTGCTTGGAATGCCGACGACTATGCCGTGTCGGAAATTTTCGTGAAGATGTTTGTCAACTTCATCAAGACAGGCAATCCTAACGGACTCGGACTGCCGCATTGGGAGCCAATCAACGGCAAAGAAGTTGCGCCGGTGATGATGATTGACGTCGACAGCCGTCAGGAGCAGAATCCTCAACGCGAAGCCCGCTATCGCTTTATTGATTCCCTCTTGGATAAATAGCAGTCCTGAACAAACGACGAGGGCGCATCGGATTTCGAAGCGCCCTCGTTGTTTATTCTGCATTTTTATCTCAGTTATTTCAGTGCGGCAAGGCTTTCGCGAAGGGTTGCAATTTTTGCTTCGGCGTCGGCTTGCTTTTTGCGCTCCATTTCGATGACTTTCGCCGGTGCGTTGTTGACAAACTTCTCGTTGCTGAGTTTCTTCATTACGCTTGCGAGGAAGCCTTCGTAGTACTTGAGGTCTGCCTCGATTTTCTTGATTTCTTCTTCAACGTTGATGTTGTCGGCCAATGGAACGGCAAATTCGGCGGTTCCGACGAGGAACGACGCTGCAGCACCGTCTTTTTCGGCAACGTTGTCGATGCTTGACAGGTTTGCAAGTTTTTCGACAATCGGCGTTGCCGGGCAAGTTGCGCCGCCAAGCATTTGGAGTTTGAGCGCCTCGCGGTTGGCAATGTTTTTCTGCAATCTCACGGTGCGGACTCCGGCGATAATCTCTTTTGCTATTTCGATGTCGGCAACGATAGCTTCATCGACGGGTTGTGCTTTGGGCAATTGTGCAACCATAATGCTTTCGCCGTCTTTACGCTCTGCAATGTGTTGCCAGAGTTCTTCGGTGATGAAGGGCATAAAGGGATGGAGCAGACGGAGCAGGTTGTCGAAGAATGCCAATGTAGCATCCATAGTGGCGCGGTCGATGGGCTGTCCGTAGGCGGGTTTTACCATTTCGAGATACCACGACGAGAATTCGTCCCAGAACAATTTGTAGACAGCCATCAGGGCTTCCGACAAGCGGAATTTGCTGAACAAGTCGGCAACTTCGGCAAGCGTCTTGTTGAGGATGGCGTCGAACCAGCGGATGGCGATTTTTGCGTATTCGGGTTGTTCGATGTCGGCAACATTCCACCCTTTGACGAGGCGGAACGCATTCCATATCTTGTTGTTGAAGTTACGACCTTGGGTGCAGAGCGATTCGTCGAAGAGGATGTCGTTGCCTGCGGGTGCCGAAAGCATCATGCCCATACGCACGCCGTCGGCGCCGTAACGTTCCATCAGTTCTATCGGGTCGGGCGAGTTGCCGAGCGATTTCGACATCTTTCTGCCCAATTTGTCGCGTACGATGCCGGTAAAGTATACGTTGCGGAACGGCATTTTGCCGATATATTCGTAGCCTGCCATAATCATGCGTGCTACCCAGAAGAAGATGATGTCCGGTCCGGTTACGAGGTCGTTGGTCGGGTAGTAGTAGTTGATTTCTTCGTTGCCGGGGTTGTTGATGCCGTCGAAGAGGGTTATCGGCCACAACCACGACGAGAACCAGGTGTCGAGCGCTTCGTCGTCTTGGCGAAGGTCGTCGCTCGTCATTGCGGTGTTGCCGGTTTTCGATTTCGCTTTTTCGAGGGCTTCTTCGAGTGTCGGTGCTACAACGAAGTCGTTTTCGCCTTCGCCGTAGAAGTATGCCGGGATGCGGTGACCCCACCATAGTTGACGGCTGATGCACCAGTCTTTGATGTTCTCGAGCCAGTTCTTGTAGGTCGATTTATATTTCGCCGGGATAAACTTGATTTCGTCGTTCATCACCGGAGGCAATGCGATTTCGGCAAAGTGCTTCATGTCGATAAACCATTGCAACGACAACCGCGGTTCGATGGGCACGTGTGTGCGCTCCGAGCAACCTACTTTATTTGTGTAGTCTTCGATTTTTTCCATCAAGCCGGCTGCTTGCAGGTCTTTGCAGATTTGCTCGCGCACGTCGAAGCGGTCCATGCCCACATACATTCCGGCAACTTCGTTAACCGTTCCGTCGGCGTTGAAGATGTCGATAGTCTCAAGGTTGTGAGTTTGACCGAGCATATAGTCGTTTTCGTCGTGTGCAGGCGTAACTTTCAAGCAACCTGTACCGAATTCGATGTCGACATAGCGGTCTTCGATTACCGGCACATCGCGACCTACCAAAGGCACTATGACGCGTTTGCCCTTGAGCCATTGGTTCTTCGGGTCTTTCGGGTTGATACACATTGCCGTGTCGCCCATAATCGTTTCCGGACGCGTTGTTGCAACAACGGCATATCGGCGTCCCTGCTCGTCGCGATGCACGATTTCGCCTTCTTCGCCGGTTTCGCCGCTCAGGTCGTCGTTGGCTACGTAGTAGCGCAAGTAGTAGAGCTTCGATTTTTCTTCTTGGTAGTATACCTCGTCGTCGCTAAGTGCGGTCTTGTTTTTCGGGTCCCAATGAACCATACGAAGTCCTCTATAGATGAGGCCTTTGTCGTATAGGTCGCAGAACACTTTCGTAACGCTTTCGCTACGCTTTTCGTCCATCGTGAATGCCGTACGACTCCAATCGCACGATGCACCGAGCTTCTTGAGCTGCTCGAGAATAATGCCGCCGTGCTTGTGTGTCCACTCCCAGGCGTGTTCCAAGAATTGCTCGCGAGTCAAGTCGCTCTTCTTGATGCCTTCGTCGGCGAGTTTTTTTACTACTTTTGTCTCGGTAGCAATGCTGGCATGGTCCGTGCCGGGAACCCACAGCGCATTCTTGCCTTCCATGCGTGCGCGTCGTATCAAGATGTCTTGAATCGTGTTGTTAAGCATGTGTCCCATGTGCAACACGCCTGTTACGTTTGGCGGCGGAATGACTATTGTGTAGGGCTCTCTTTCGTCGGGGGTCGACTTGAATAAGTCGTGGCGTAACCAATATTCATACCATTTGCCCTCTACTTCGTCAGGGCTGTATGTCGATGTTATTTCGCTCATAATTTATATTGTTTTTACTTTTTTCTCTTTGCTATGCCGCTCACGGCAAAATCGTCTGCAAAGGTACTAACAATTAGCGACAAATCGTTTGAATTAGGTTGAAAAAATAAACAATCATGAGCAAAAAAGATGTAAAAAGATGACGCCAGCGACGTGGTAAGAGGTAAGAGGTGAGAGGTGATGGGTGGAGAGGATGTTGCGTTATTCTCGCCAATTAACAGCGAAATTAATCAATGTATTCTTAATTTAGAGTGATTTAACAATATGAATTTATAAAAATAATCCCTGTAGAAGGTAAATAATTTACCACTTACAGGGACTAAATGTCTTATCTTACGCTATGTTTAAATACATTTAAGCAATTCTTTTGAAATATATTTTCTTAGGATATCTTCCTAATACACATAGTGTTACCGGACAAATCCATATAGGTTCTTTGAATTCTGAATTTGATACAGTATATGAAGCACCTCCAGCCAAGGATTTCTCAAAACTATCAAGGATAATATAACCACTGTAATCATCTATACAATCCAGTATTACTTGAAGAGTTACTTTGTTATCACCTTTAGCTATATGAGAAAGAAGTTTATCAGATCCTGCGACCATCTCAAGATTACTTCTATTTCCATCCCAGGGTATATCAATATACCATCTTCCGTCAGGGTCTTGCACAAAGGTTAATTCATATTCTCTTTCTGATTTACTAAAGATTCCACTTATAAATGAGTGGATGGTCTTAAAATTGTTTAATATATCCATTTTAATCTTTTAAAAAATTAATTATTTTCTGAAGCCTGTCAGCATCAGATTTTTTTAAATAAATTCATCAAAATATTCGTAACGACTTTTATGATTAAAAATGTATTTTATTCCTGTTCATATTCTTTTAAAGATGTTACTCTCAGGGATTAGAAGAACAGGATGTTGCTTTATTCTCGCCAATTGAATTCCACGCCGAGGGTGTCGAGCGCGTCATATTTCCACTCTTCTTGGTCGAAATTCGGCGTGAATCGTGCCATAAGTACTTTCTTTTTATGTTCTTCGTCGGTGTCGCGCCAGCCATTGAACTGTTGATGATGTTCGTCGAGGTCGTATATCGTCATATTCATGTCGAGCTGGAAGTAGACGGTGCCGATGCGAGTGAGTTTCATATCTGTTTTTCCGACGCAGTCTTCAAGATTAAGCGAATGATTGTCGAGCATAAAACGATAATGAGGGTCATGGAAGGTGTCTAAATAACTAAAGTGGCTTAAAGCAAATTCCATCACGGCATCTCCGTTTTTTATTTCAATCACATCGCCGACGAAGATATGCTCGCCGTTGCTGTCAACGTAGTTGGTGTCGGCGCCGGCATAGAGGAAGCGCACAGCGTAGCCCGTTCGGGTGCATTTTTCTTCGAAAAAATTGTCGACAACGTCTTTGCTGTGGTCGTCGGCAAATTGCTCTTCATCGCGCCATACGTACAGGTCGTCGGCAAAGAAGAAGAAATCGCCGAACTCTGCGTAGCCGAATTTGTCTCTATCTTCCACATATCTGATGCGGATTCGCGGAATGCAACTCGGTCGTTCGCCCTTACATATAGCCTCGTGATAGTTTTCGCACAAGAGTGTCAGCAGGTCGCTTGTAATTGCCGTTGCCGGTGTAATTTGGAATCTTTTTTCCATAGTAGTCATCCATTTTGGTTATTATTATTGTTGTTGCGTAAATCTTACGCCACAAAAGTAATAACATTATTTTGAATGACCAAGAAAATTGCGTAAAAATTACACAACAAAATAAAATATGCCTATTCCGGACACCCCGAGGCGCAACCATAAAGGCTGGTTGCGTTTCGGGGGTATATAGGCTTTATTATTTCTTTGATAAAACTTCCTTAATGTGTTTTTGTGCACCTTTTGATATATCAAAAAGTTTGTATAATTGCTCAGTTACATTTTTAGAAAAATCGATATAAGGATTATTATCGCTGTAATCTATAATATCAGGGACTTTCTTTGCCAATGAAGTTAACGATTCATCAGTGAGCAAAAATGCAAAACGAATTAGTTCACTCGTAGCATACTTATAAAAGTTTTTTGCTTCTGCCTCTGTTTCGAATGTCTTTAGTGCGAG
>SFJG01000114.1 GCA_004555955.1 Bacteroidales bacterium
GAGTGTGACGAGGGGAGGATCGGCTCATGCCCGGCGTTACCCATAATCGCTGTACCTCCGGCACAGCCACCACTGCCGTATCTACGACACGGCAGTGGTCCAAGCTTGCATCTTGGTGATATCGAGGGGATGAGGTAAGAGGTAAGAGGTAAGAGAGGTACGAGGCACGGGGGACGAGGGACGAGAGGATGGGTGGAGAGGTAAGGGGTAAGAGGTAAGAGGTAAGAGAGGTACGAGGCACGGGGGACGAGGGACGAGAGGATGAGTGGAGAGGTAAGGGGTAAGAGGTAAGAGAGGTACGAGGCACGGGGGACGAGGGACGAGAACCCAATTGGCTCCACACGCCTACCCGGTCGCACCAAGGCGCGACCCTACGACTGCCCCGTATTATGTAGATAATCATCAACCTGCCTTCCCACACGCCTGCCCGGTCGCACCAAGGCGCGACCCTACGGTCGCCTCGATAATCAGCAACTTGCTTTACAAAAAAACAAGGCTGCTTTTGGGCAGCCTTGTTGATTGTCAGGGGTTTGTGGGTTATTGTTTAGGATAAACCATGAATTCGAGTTCGTTACCGGCGTTGATGAGGGTTTTGAGCGCCTTGACGATTTTGTCTTTCGTAATGGCGTCGACAGCTGCTTGATACTTAGCGTCGTAGTCGTAACCGTCTTCAGCGTTGATTTTAAGCACATTGTACCAGTAGTTGTTGGAGATGTGCTTCTCGGGAATGTTCTTCTTGAGGTTTTCGACAGTTTTCGAGAATTGGTCGTCGGTAATACCGTTTTTGAGAATACCGTCGATACCTTCGCGAACGAGTTCGATGAGTCGGGGAGCTTGTTCGACGTTAGTGTCGAAAACTACCAACAGGCGTTCTCTTTCTTTCGGTTTGTCGTAGCAGTTAGCCACAACACCGGCGCCGTAAGTACCGCCTTCTTCCTCGCGGAGCGTTTCGGTGTAGGTCATGTCGAGGATGTATTGAGCGGCGTCGAGCAATACAGCGTTTTCGACGCTATAAGGAGCGAGTGCGTTGTATGCGATGTAGACTTTGCACTTGGGAGTTTCCATTACCACGGGCTCGTGAACGACCTTCTTGCCCTTCGGAGTTTGGATGTTGTTGTCGACCCATTTAACCGCCTTGGTGCCTTTCTCGATAGAGCCGATATATTTCTCAACGAGCGGGCGAAGCGTTTGTTCGTCGACGTTGCCGACTACGTAAAGCGTAGCACCGTCGGCACCGTTAAAGAGTTGCTTGTAAACCTTCTCGAGGGTTGCGAGGCTGATTTTGTCGACGTTTTCGCTGCTGATGAGTTGTCGGCGCGGGTTGTTGCAGTAGAGGCTCTTGTAGAGGAGTTGTTGAGCTACGAAGTCGGGTTGCTTCTCGAGGTTGGGGAGCAGCGACTTGATTTGCGACAAACCGATGTTAAACTCGTCGGCATCGAAGCGTTGTTTAGCGAAGTTGAGGTAAATGAGTTGGAAAGCGGTTTCGATGTCTTTCGGAGTAGTAGTAGCCGAAATGCCGCTTTCGAGTTCGTCGATGTAAGGAGTAACGCTGACGTTCTTGCCGGCGAGCATCTTTTTGAGTTTGGTTCCGGGGATGTCGGCAACGCCCTTGTTGTTGGTGAAGAAATACCAAATGTTTTCGTCGAGCGAAGGCATATCGGCTTCGTCTACGAGCGAAGAGCCACCTTCTTTAACGTAGTTGATGAGTACTTGGTCCTTCTTGTGTTCGGTTTTGAGGTAAACGACCTTAGTTCCGTTGTCGAGCACCCATTCAGCAGCGCCGAATTGACCCTTACCTGCTTCTTTGACAGTGGTAAGTTTGCCGCCGGCGAGGAGCGAAGCGTCGAGGAGCGGCTCGTTAGAAGTTTCTTCGACGGGAGCAGCGATTTCGGAAGCCTTAACTTCGTCGATAATAGCTTGAAGTTCAGCCTCAGTAGGGTTCTTCAAACCGTCGCGTTCGGGACCGGTGTAGAACACAACCATATTGTTGTCGGTGATGAGTTGCTTAACAACGCCGTTGAACGAATTCTCGCCGTTGAGCGGAAGTTGTTGGCAAATCATTTGCGCATATTGGAGTTCGGTTTGCGGGTCGAGGAGCGTTTCGTTTTGGAAGAAGTGTTGAAGAATCGGGCGGATGAAGTCGGGATTCTTGCGAGTTTCAGCCGCAGTAGCTTCTTTTTCGAGTTCGCTGATGAGTTTGGTTGTAGCGCGTTCGTATTCGCCTGCGGTGAATCCGTAGCGTTTGAGTTTTTCAACTTCTACCAAAAGAGCGCGGAAAGCGCGAGCATATTCGCCGTCTTTGAAAGAAACGCTTGCCTGAGTAGCCTCGCAGTAGTTCGACACTTGGTCGACATAGAGATCGCCATTGAAGAAGGGAGCGTCGGGTTGAGCTTTGATGTCGTTAAAGCGCTCTTGCATACCGTAGTAGAGGATGCTTTTCATAATTTCGGGCAAGACGCCGCCTTGGAGCGTGTTGCGATATTCGAGCGGAGTGGGTTCGCTCTTCCAGAGTACGTCGATGTTCGACGAAGTAGCTTCTTTGTCGGTAGCGATTCCGATGAGCGGTTTGTCGTTGTCGGGAATTTTAACGACGGGTTTCGCTTTGGGATTTTCCGCCTTAGGGATGTCGCTGAAGATTTGCTTGATTTTACCTTCGACTTCGTCAACGTTGATGTCGCCGACTACGATAAGTGCCTGCATGTCAGGGCGATACCAAGTGTGGTAGAAGTTGGTCAGGCTTTCGGGCTTGAACGTTTTGAGTTGTTCTTCCGAGCCGATAAGTGTACGCTTTGCGTAAGGCGTTCCGGCGAAGAAGAATTGGTTGAAGCGCATAAAGTTACGCCAACCGGCGTTGTTGCGAGTACGCTTTTCTTCGAGGATAACACCGCGTTCGGCATCGATTTCCTTAGGGTCGCAAGTCACGAAGTGTGAGTAGTCGTGCATAATAAGGAGACAAGAGTCGACCACGCCGGCTTTCTCCAGGGGAATGTTGTTGAGCATGTAGGTTGTTTGCTCGAGACCAGTAGCAGCGTTGATGTTAGAGCCAAATTCGGCGCCGATGCTACGCAAGTAGTTGAGGATGCCCTTGCCGGGGAAGTTTTTGGTGCCGTTGAAGCACATGTGTTCGAGGAAATGGGCAAGACCGTCTTGGTCGTCTTCTTCCTGGAAAGCGCCGACGTTAGTAGCGAGATAGAATTCGCAGCGCTTTGCAGGCTTGTCGTTGTGACGGATGAAGTAGGTCATGCCGTTTTCCAACTTACCGATTTTGATAGTAGGGTCGGTGGGCAGCGGTTGGAGTTGCTGTCCAAAAGCAGGCAATACGAAAATAAAAGCGATTGCCGCTAAGAGTAGTTTCTTCATATTTAAACGTTTAAAAAAAATTCTCAATCTCTCATTGAAACCGCGGCAAAGGTAATACATTAAAAATGAAAACGCAAGATTTCCGAGGGGAATTGTTTTGGCATTTTCGCAGGGAATGGTTACTTTTGTGGTATAAATTTGCTGATTATGCGAAAACTATTCACTATTCTTTTGGGGTTATGTTTTGGCATCGGGTTGAATGCCGAGACGTATGTTGTCAAGTCAGCGCTTACGTGGGAAGTTCTTGCCAAGCGAGCGGCTGAATGATAACCGATTTTTAGAGATATGTCAGAAGAAAGCGAAATATTCGAAATGCCCGGCGGGCGCATAGACTACAGCGGCGCGTATACCGACTTCGTGCTGATGCACTCGACGAGTCGGTCGCGGCTCTATCGTGCCGTGCGCGGCGGCAAATATTTTATGCTGAAAACCG
Source organism: Bacteroidales bacterium (assembly GCA_004555955.1). Classification (GTDB taxonomy): domain Bacteria; phylum Bacteroidota; class Bacteroidia; order Bacteroidales; family Muribaculaceae; genus Limisoma. The sequence continues at coordinate 3,794 of SFJG01000114.1, forward strand.
CGGCGACAGCCGACGGAATGCAAGAGGCATCGTTGCGGCGCGAATATGAGTTGTCGCTCGGCATGCAGCATCAGCACGTGGCAACAGTGCTCACCTACGAGCCGTCGTTGCCCGTCGGTCCGGCTATCGTGATGGAATATGTCGACGGCACCGACCTTCGCCGATTTCTCTCGACGAATCCCGACGCGGCAACGCGCCGACGCATATTCAGCCAACTGCTTGACGCTGTGGCATATATCCATCGTTCGGGGATAATTCATAACGACCTAAAGCCCGAAAATATACTCATTACGCGCATCAATAACGACGTTAAAATCATCGATTTCGGCTATTCCGCCGACGCGGCGCACTACCTGACGCGGACGCTCGGCGGCACACGTCGGTATGCTTCGCCGGAGTTGCTCGAGCGCGCCGACGACATCGATAGTCGCAGCGACGTCTATTCGTTGGGCGTGATAATGGCAGACCTTTTCGGCGGCAACTATCAGCGGATTCGGCGTCGGTGTATGTCGGACGAGCGCAGTCGGCGTTACCGGAATGCGGAATATCTTCAGACGGCGTGGAGTCGTCGCAATTGGCGTCGTCGAGCCGCTTTGGCGGCAGTAGTCGTGGCAGCCGTTTCGGGCGTGTTTGTGTGGACGCTCGGTCGGACGAGCGACATGCGACAAGCCGTCGACGAAGCGTCGGTGCGTGTAGAGAGCCTCGCGTCGCGACTCGATTCGGTGGCAGAGGCAGAGCGGATAGCCACAGAGCGACGTCGGGCGACTGTCGACAGCGTTGTCGGGCAGTGCCGGAGCAGTGTCGATGCCGAGTTTGAGCGCAGCCGACGAGCTATTTCCGCAGAAATCTATTGCGACTTCGCCGAGCGCCACGTTGCCGCTTTTGATGCGTCGGTAAGGCAAATCACCGATGCCGCCTATGCAGCCCTCGACGTGACGTCGACAGCGGAAGTGCGGCGAATCGTCGACCCTGAAATCGCCGAAAAGCGAGCTGCGCTGGCATCTCTTGCGCGCGCGTTACAGCCTATGATAGAGGAGAATACGTCGTGCGAAGAAGAGTTTCTCTACTATAAGTCGCTGCTGCGAGGCGGCAAGCCGTTCCGTCGTTGGCGTCAGTGAGCCGCTTAATGCGCCTCAAGCCAGTTGTTGCCGGTGTCGCAGTCAGCCACTAAAGGCACGGTGAACGAAGCGGCATTTTCCATCTCGGTTTTAACAATTTCGCGGACACGGTCGAGTTCGTCGGGCAAGACGTCGAAATTGAGTTCGTCGTGCACTTGGAGAATCATTTTCGAGCGAATACCTTCGTCGTTAAATCGGCGGAAAATGCGAATCATAGCGATTTTTATGATGTCGGCGGCGGTGCCTTGTATAGGCGCGTTGATGGCATTTCGCTCGGCATAACCGCGAACGACGGCGTTGCGCGAGTTGATGTCGGGAAGGATTCGACGCCTGCCGAACAACGTAGTGACGTATCCCGTGGCGCGAGTCCGTTCGATGCAGTCGTCCATGTATTTACGTACGCCGGGGAAAGTAGCAAAATAGCCTTCGATGATAGCCTTCGCCTCTGCGCGCGGAATTTGCAGGCGTTCGCTGAGGCCGAAAGCGGAAATGCCGTAAATCATACCGAAGTTG
>SFJG01000022.1 GCA_004555955.1 Bacteroidales bacterium
GTTAAGCCTGTCGCTAGCGTTCATCCTGAGCCAGGATCAAACTCTCCGTTGTTGTTTATCTTTTTTTCTTTTTTTCTCTGATAAAAAACACAGACCGTTCAGTCCCGACCGATGGTTGCTTCTTGACGGGGGCTTCCGCCCCCTGTGCTTATCTTGTCTCACTGTCGCATTATTTCAATGTCCTTTGTGCTCATTCGAGCCTCTATTGCGCCGCCTCGCGAGACGTCCCCGTTTTGGCGTTGCGAGTGCAAAGGTACAGCAAATCCAATTACCCACCAAACTTTTTTACAACTTTTTTGTGTTAAATTTTCATGCTTTTCCACAAAGCACTGAAACACAACAAAATAGTATTACAATAATTTTTCAAACGAATTTTGAAACAACCGTCTAACACATCAGCTACACTTATCAACATGACAGATTAGGAATCAATTTCCCCAAGAAAAAAAACGATTTCTTCATCTCATCGGCATAGAATCTCATATATTTTGCGTACATTTGTATAATAAATAGGAATATGGAAAGAGAAGAAATCAAGCAACATATTATTAGCGACAGCGCGACGTTGGCAGAGGCGTTGCGTGCGCTGAATGCATTATCGGGGCGAACGATGACGCTATTTGCCGTCGACGAGGCAGGAAAAATGACGGGCACCATAACTGACGGCGACATCCGCCGCAGCCTGATATCATCCGGGCGGCTCGACTTGCAGGTAAAAGACGCAATGCACCGACAGTTCCGCTATTTGCAGATGGGCAACATCGAATTGAAGACAGTCAAAGAGTTGCGCAGGCTACGCATAACGTTGGTTCCGGTAGTCGACATCGAGGGGCGAATTGCAGGAGCATATGATTTTGGCGAGTGCCACTCGATACTGCCGTTAGACGCCGTGCTGATGGCAGGCGGCAAGGGAGAGCGTTTGCGTCCGATGACGCTGACCACCCCCAAGCCATTGCTAAAGATTGGCGACAAATGCATAATAGATTATAATGTGGAAGAATTGGCGAGAAACGGCATTGAGAACATCTACGTGACTACCAACTACCTTGCCGAGCAACTCGAAGAGCACTTTTCGACACCTGTCGGAGGAGTTATGGCGAAATGCGTTCGCGAGCCGCGCAAATTGGGCACGATTGGCTCGGTGCGCTTGGTCGAAGGACTTAGCCACGACGACGTTCTGATAATGAATTCCGACTTGCTGACGACGATAAACTACGAAGACATGTATGTTGCTCACGCAGAATCGGGAGCCGACCTAACCATCGCAGCTATTCCCTATATGGTGTCGGTTCCGTTTGCCATACTTCACTTAGACGGGCAATGCGTACGAGGGTTGGAAGAAAAGCCGACCTACAACTACTATGCCAATGCCGGCATATATATGGTAAAGCGCAAACATTTGGAGATGATACCTGCTGATAATCCATACGATGCAACCGACTTGATTGCCGACTTGATAGCTAAAGGAGGCAAAGTGACCTATCATCCGATTAACGGGGTGTGGTTAGACATCGGCTCGCCCGACGACTTCAGACATGCGCAAGAACTTATCCAAAACAAACAACTTTCAAAACTATAACGAAGAAATGGCAAAACCACTTATACTGATAACAAACGACGACGGCATCGAAGCCGAAGGAATACATAAACTTGCCGAATTTGTGTCGCACATGGGCGAAGTAGTAGTCGTAGCCCCCGACAGTGCACGTTCGGGCGGGTCGATGGCATTGACGGTCGAGATTCCGCTGCGCATCAAAGAATGTGGCACATATCTGGGCATGCGTATGCTAAGCACCAACGGCACACCCGTCGACTGTGTAAAAATAGCCTGTAACGTAATACTCGACCGCCAACCCGACATTGTGCTTTCGGGCATCAACCACGGGTCGAACACCGGCAACAGCGTAAACTATTCAGGGACGATGGGTGCGGCAATCGAAGGTTGTTTGCGAGGAATTCCGTCGATAGGCTATTCGTGCGTATCACATAAAGCAACGTCGGCCGATTTCGACGCATGTCGCCAATACATAGAGCGCATTACGGCGAAAGTGCTCGCCGAAGGGCTGCCCAACGATGTTTGCTTAAACGTTAATATGCCTGTCGGCAAGCCCATTACAGGTATTGCAATAACACAATCGTGCCGCGGCCGTTGGCAGAACGAGTATGCCGAACTTACCAACCCGCGCGGGCAGAAAATCTACTACTTGACCGGCGACTATCTGAATCTTGACCCCGACAACCCCGACACCGACCTGGCACAAATCAAGGCGGGCAAGATTGCCGTAACACCGATAACGCCGCAGCGCGACGCAACTCTCGAAAATTTCATCTTTTAAATAGACAACTACTATGCTGAAAAAAGTTTTGTTTCCACTACTGCTGGCATTCACGATAGCGAGTGCAACAGCACAAGTCAACGATTTAGAGCGTGCCACGCCCGAAAGTCAAGGCATAAAATCGGCGACACTGGTATCGCTGTTCGACCAACTGACAACGCTTAAAAACGTAGACATCCATAGCGTTATGGTGCTGCGTCACGGCAAAGTCGTCGGCGAAATCTACCCCACACCGTTCGATGCGAAATACAAGCACACAATGTATTCATGCTCGAAAACCTTTGTATCGGCAGCCATCGGACTTGCCATCGAGGAGAATCGCTTGCGACTCGACGACCGCATTGCTCCACTGTTTGCAGCCGACCTGCCGGCAGAGATTTCCAAGGAATTGGCATCGATAACCGTTCGCGACCTACTGACAATGCAAGCCGGCATCGAACCCGACTGGAATATGCGCAACAACCGTCGCGACTGGGTGCGCGGCTACCTTTCGAAACCGGTAAGCACGCCCGGAAAATCGTTCAAATACGATTCGCTTTGCACTTATATGCTTTCGGCAATCATCCAGAAAGTAACAGGCAAAACACTGCTCGAGTATCTTCGTCCGCGGCTGTTCGAACCGATGAACATCTGGGACGTAGAGTGGGAAGTTAGTCCGGAAGGCTACAACACAGGCGGTTGGGGACTTCACATCCAATCCGAATCGCTGGCGAAATTCGGGCAATTGTTGCTCAACGGCGGCGAATGGGCAGGCAGACAAGTATTGCCACAACATTGGGTAAAAGCAATGATGACGCGCCAAGTGGAAGCCGGGAATGAAGACTACGGCTATCAGATATGGATGTGCGACTACCCCGGAGCGTGGCGTGCCGATGGTGCATACGGCCAATATGTAATCGTCGTGCCCTCTAAAGATATGGTAATCGTAGTTACACAATGCTCGATGATGGACGGAATGAAAGAGCGGCAAATCATCTGGCGCACACTTCTCGACCACGTAGCCGACACGGGAACCGACGACCCAAAAGCATATGCCAACTTATTAAAAAAACAAAAGGCATACACATTTCCGACAGTTCAAGGCAAATCCACATCGTGGAAAGCATCGGCATTGGAAGGACGAAAAATCGCGCTTGCCAACAATCCGTTTGGGTGGAAAACCATCAAATTCAACTTTGCCGACAAAGCGCTTACAGCCGAAATCACAGACTTCGTCGGAAAAATCACCGTACTAAAAGCAGGCTACAACAGCTGGACGACGACGCAAATAGGCAGTAACCCGCCCTACTCGATAGCCGCCATCGGTCGAATGCACGGACTGAAAGCGCCATTCCACGCAGCGGCAAGTTACGCATGGGATAAAGCGGGCACCAGTCTTGCCATGCGCATACACTACGTCGATTGGATAAGCGCATTGGGAGTAACATTGCGATTTACCGACATGAACAACGTAAGTTTGGAAATACGCCCGAACTACGAGAATCGCACACATACGATTAAAGGCACAATCGAATAGCGAAGATGGAATTTTTCAGTTCCATAGAGTTCTACATTTTGGCATTCGCCATAGCGTTTGCCATTGTAGGGATAACAATGAAGCCAAGCGAAAGGGGTCCTGCAAAGACCTTTTTCGCACATGGTTTCGTTGACGATAACACAACAGAAGAGCCCGGCATCATTATAGGCTACGACGGCGACACCTTGAAAATTACGCACACCGGCGTCGACATCCGTGACAGGCATATACAATTCAACTACGCCATCACAATTATCGGCAACGACATTACCGTTAACGAGCGAGCGGCGCATTCTACCGAGCCCGTCGACTGCCTGACCGATAGAATCGACATTACGATGACTACGGAGCGCATCACGCCCGGTCGATATCACTTGAAATTTACGGCAGATTGGCAAAGCCAATGGGCATCAACGCGCATCGTCGTTGCCGAGCCGTTTACCAAACGCATCGCCATAAGGCAATAAAAGAAGAAGAGTCGAATAGGCGCGCGAACCACACTGAAAGCCCTCTATCAAGATTGCTATTTATATAAAACGTATCTCAAGAAGGCATATCCGCCAAAAAGTTGAAGAAGCATTCCCGGCACTGCGATGCGGAAATCCTGAAGAGCAAGATGCAAGTCGCCGGTTAAAGCCCATTCGCCCAAGGTGCCGAGCAATTGATACGACAGCACGGTGCACGCCAACAAAAGCAATGTCACTTTTTTAAACTTATAAGCCAAGAAACCGCCAATTACTGCCAAAAGCAAAGATTTCATCAAAATAGCAGGCACTACAGCGGGCAATGGCATACTGAACAAAAGCGAGTTGACCACAGGCGACAAAACTGCTGTCAAAACACCGACTTTCCAGCCGTATTTGTATGTACCTATCAGGGTAAAGAAATAAATCGGCAACCAAATTTTGCCACCGTCGGGAACGAGATGGAACAGTTGCGGCAGAGCCAAATTGCCTAACGTAAACAATAACGCAGCCAAATATGTGCGCATATCGGCATATGAGAAAGTGTAAAGTTTTGCAGTTGTCATTTCTTAATATTTAATTTACTTATTTGTTTTTCGATTTCCACAAGACATTCCGCAGGCGTCGAGCAATTCAAGCAGCACGACTCCATCGGGCATAGACCTGTTTTTTGACGATTTATGATGTTCGGCACCACTTGCACACACTTAACCTCAACGCCGTATTCTTCAAGCAACGAGAATGCGTGCTTGCTGACAATTCCGGCAAACAGATGCTCGACGCCACCTATAATCATCAAAGCGGCGGCAGCCTTACCGACCACTTTGTCTGCCACGCGAGCACCGCGCAAAAGGTCGGGCGATGTTTTAAGAAGCCGGTATAAATCTGATATACCTGGACCATTAAACGAGTGAATATCATCGTTTTCGACCACTAAAGAGTGGCCTTCGTCGGTCAACAGTCTATATAAATCATCTATCATAGATTTTGCTTTACATTTCAACGTAGAGGACGTACCGAAATTGAGAAGCCCCTCGCACAACTACCTGACTCATAGACATCCGGGAATGTTACTCACCGGCTACGGCTATGCGTATAGTTTTCGATGTTTCAGAAGAGCCATCGGTCGAAACAGTAGCACGAACGAAATAAATGCCTCGGTTGACGCGACGGCCGGAGCCATCAGTGAGGTTCCACGAGATTGGCATAGAGGTAAACATATCGCTACGTCGCGTCGATGTGTTAGACCACACCGCCTGCCCCATCATATTGTAAACGCTGAGCGTGACGGTTAGATTTGCATCAGGGCGGTTATGCTGCAGATAGAAATTGGCTATACTATGAGCAGGACTTGCGTCCGTGTAGAGTCGATAGATGTCGGGAGCCGTGCCGCGAACCACGGTAAAGGCAATCTGCCTCTCGGCATGATTTCCGAGGGTATCCCAAACACGAAGACGCAACGTGTGGTCGCCGTCACTAAGTTCGGATAGCGGATAAGAAAGCGTACCGACACGTTCGGTGTCTTCGCTATAGAAAGGCTCGAGGTTGGTAATAGTCGTTTTGCCATCGAGCAAGAGAGACATTTGGTGCCCCACACCGGCAGTAGAAAGGTTGATGCCGGAAGGGTCGGTGAATTTAGCCAAAAGATAAGGCGATTCGTTGACGCGGTCGCCATCGACGAAGTCGTAACTGTTGAGCGCCATATGTGTGATGTCCGGACCGATGGTATCGGTTTGCTCCTCAGTATCGCAGTCGTAAACGTAGAAGTTTGACGTCAGACCGTTGGCGTCTTGCGAGGTCGTCTCTACGGAGTAAGCATAGCAACTAAGCAACCCCGGACGATAGTTATTCTGAATTTCCGAAGGCACACGAAGGGAGAATTCAAACTTACCGTTTTCGACGCGGTTGATGCCGTCATAGAGGAGGTTACTCCATTGGTCGAATGTAAATTCCATACCGGGGTCGGAATCACTTTCGCCGTTGCCGTGGGTTGTCACAGACTCTTGAGCATCGTAGATAGTAGCGAAAACGTATCCGTTCATATCGTTGATAGCGTTTCCGTTGGGGTCCTCAATATGACCTTCCACGCTGACTTGCTGGCACGCCATAATTTGCGGCGGATTGGCGTCGTCGAGCACGGAATTACCGTTAATTTTGTCGATAACGACACGATTTTGCGGATATTTGAGTTTCATAGCGGGGTCGCCGATGAGGGCATACTTCCAACGGTGTCCGCCATCGCTGGGGCGTCCGTTTTTGGTGGTAACGATAATGTCGCCGATTGCCGGATAAGAGCCATCGGCATTCGGGCGAGAAATATAGTATCCCAGGTCGGCGGCAAACTCGCCGTTGTAGGAAATACCTGTGGCTCGCGACGACGTAAGCATACCGATAAAACCACCTTGCTCGTTGAGATATATCAATTCGCCGCCCGACACTTCTGCGGCATCCCAGCGGGTAAATTCGCAGGTACCGGTGTAGATAAACGTCGGGTGCTTGTAGTAGAATTCATTGTTGATGTCCGACCAACTCAACAAGCCGTTATGGGTCCAAGCTTTAGGATTGGCGTGGCCTATATACGACGAGAAAAGCGTTCCGTTTTTGAACGTGCGAAGCATCTTCTCGCGCGCCTCGGGATAGGTATGCCCCGAGCCGTCGGTCGATACATTGTATGCGTCGATGTAGACACGATTATAGACGAAACGTTCGCCGCCGTTGCGCTGCATACGCACCAGCAACGAGTCGGACGAGACCATATGTATGCCGTTATCGCCGTCGTCGGCAATAAGCATTATGTTGTTTTTCCACGAGCCCGGGTCGGGAGTAGTGACATATTTGACTAGTTTGTCGACGGCGGTACGAGCCTCGTCGACCGACTTAACCGGCATACGACCGATAGCGACGTTGAGTTTGCCGGCACGCGTAGAAACGTCGGTATTGTCTTCCAAAACGCAGAAAACGTCGTCGGAGTTGAAACTCGACGATTGCGAGGCAATGTTGTCCGACTCCCAAGTCAGGAGCATCGGATAGTTAAGGCCACGCGTTTCAGGAGTCAGACGGCGATTGTCGTAGACACATCTACCAAAGAGGAGGATGTAACGGAATCGGTCAACGCTCTGTTCGGGAAGCGTCTTAGTGCGTTCCCAGAACATTTTCGCCAACTTACGATAAGCCATAGCGTCGGGGGTTCCCGACGAAAATTCGTTGTATACGGAACGGTCGTCGACAACTATTACCTTAAAACCGTCGACCGTTCGATGGAGTTCGGCAACACGTTCGGCTTGGGCGGCAAATTCTTTGGGCGTGATGATAACCATCGTAGGCGTTTCGGCACCGTGCAAGTTTTGGTTCGACACCACGCCGACATATTCCGGCGCCGGGAATGTTGAGGATGGCGTAAAAGCGAGATATTCCCTTTTGCCCGACTCGGTTTGTCGGAAATAGGCAGTGCCGCCATCGATGTTGAAGTCAACTTTCTTGGGGCGATATTTTGTTGTCACATCCCAAATTACCAAATCGGATTTTGCAGAAGCGACCGAGAACACACTGTCGCGGCAACTCGTCGAAAAGCTACGGAAGTTGAGCCACGAGGAATTCATCTGCAACTTACGAAAATAGTTGACAATGATATAGTCGAGGTTTGCCATATAGAGGATTCCCGTATTTGCATAATCGACGGAAATATTCACTTTTTCGCCTGGTTGAGTAATGCCGGCATCGACATATTTGACGTTACAAATAGCATAGTTGTCGCTCGCCACCTTTTCGATGGTCATGGCATTCGCCTGACGTTGGTCGTCGAAGACCGTCACCGTGCTGTGTCCGCCGATAACTTTAGCGGCAAAATTGACGCGCACACGCCCCTCAGTGCCTTCGACACGTCCGGGGAGGTCGAACGTAAAGGTCTGACGCGTATTATACTTAAAATCTTCGCCAAGCAGCGAACTGCCCGTATTAGCCGGCGCCATAAGTTCCTGCTCGTGATAGACATAGTCGACGAAAGAGGTAATCAGCGGCGCATCATTCGAAGTGGCGGCATTGGCTGTTGTTTCCATTTCGTCGGCGTCAACATCTTTGTCCGACACAAAATAATAGCCTGCCGTGCTGTATGGGTTGATGGTTCTCAACATTCTCAGACTGGAAGAGCCCGTATCGCGCCACGACACAGGTCCTTGTGCGTAGAAAATAATCTTTTCGGCATCGCGATAGACCGGCAATTTTGGCAAGTCGTCGATATAGCCTTCGCCCATACGCTCCGAAATCATCGCACCGCCGTAGCCGTATACGTTAACCTTAGAAATATCAGTAAAGCCCCAACCTTTTAGCATAGAGCGAGTTAGTTGGAAAGCGCCGTTGCGGTCTACCTTAATTTTAACCCAACGACCGGAAGCCAACTGCGATTCGCCGGCATACTCAACGGCAAAAACCGTCTGCACGGAAGCGAGCAGGACCGACACGGCAATTAGCAGGATTTTATATCGTAATGAACCTAATAAATGCTTCATATAATGTTGCAACTTTAGGATAATAACGAAAAAGAGGCTCATTTATTGTATGAACTGCTGTTCAGTTTGAGCCTCTTTTGAGCGGATTTCAAAATTAGAGCTTGACAATTCGGCTTCTAATTCAACCAGTTTTTCCACTGTTCGAGGTTGCCGTAGAAACGGTTAAGGTCGACATCGCCTTGAATACCGTCAACCTTTCCCCAATGGCTGTATTGCCAAATCGTCCAATCCAATTCGGGGCGACGGTTAAGCGAACAAAGCCATAACGGATAGTCGTCGAAATTATCTTTGATAAATTTGTAATAGCCGTCTTTGTTGGTGTAAATCATAACACGATATTCCAAAGCGGTAAGTTCGTCGACCATATCGCGCAACTGTCTGACCACCTTACTCCGCAGAAAGACATATGGATTGCCGTGCTCCTCAACATCAATAACCAATGGCAAGTCGAAATCGCGGTCGCCGATTGTTTCGACAAAGTTACGTGCTTGCAACGTGCCGTCGACATCGAATCGGAAAAAGTGGTAAGCGCCAACGGCTAAACCGTTGTCTTTGGCGCTGTCGTAGTTGGACGCGAATCGGCTATCGCGAAAGGCGGCACCTTCGCTGGCTTTGATGATAACAAAGTCGATACCGGCACCGCTGACGCATTCGAAGTTGATTTTACCATTGTGCGACGACACGTCGATACCAACCAGTTCGTAATCGTTGTCGACAATTTCAGAAGAATTATGATGCAGACGGATACGCAAAACGTAGAGAGAGGCTGCCAGGAGTGCTAAAATCAGCAGTACTCCTAAAGCCCAAAGGGCACGATGCTTGCCACCCCGGCTGCTCTTTTTAGGCGTCATTTCGAGGGGATATAGCGTTTACCGTTCCAACGATAGACAACAGACGTGCGAACGTATGGTCGAATAGCGATATAGTCTTCGGTGGGCAAATACTTGTCGAAACTCGGTGTAAATACAATCGTGTCGGCATCGGCGAGCGATGCGCTCACAAGAGTAAAGTCGACGATGCTTTCGATTTCGCTACGACGTTTTTTATCGACGTCGACGAGCAAATCGTCGAGCACGGGAGCCTTAACATACCGACGCGAGTCAAGCTGATGCCACGATTCGTCGTAGAAGTCAATACGGCTGTCGGCTGCGGGAAGCAGATAAGTGGTCGACACGACGATAATTGCACGCTTATTGCTGTCAACAAGGCGTATCTCAACCGTTGCCGACGTCGAAATCACCACTTTCATATAGTCGTCGGTCATCGATTCGATGTAGGTGTCGCCGTCCATTTGGTCGTGCACCACCTTCTTTTGCCCGGCGGTAAAATAATCCACCATATCGAGGCGTGTGGTTTTGTCGATTTTGCTGAACACGGGGCTTGCCTCGTCGACAAAAACTTCAGATATGCTACGAGCCGATGCCGTTGTAAAAGCAAAAAGCATCAAAGCTATAAAAAGAGCCTGTTTCATCGTCGAATTATCTTCTGTTTTTATTACGTTTACGATTGTTTTTCGGTCCTGTATATCGGTCGTCATCGTCGTTGCGACGCGATTTGGAGGCTTTCGACTTTCGCATCGAAGCCTTTGCGTAGTCGCGATTGGGGTCAGCCAACTCTGCATAGAGGCGATGTCCGAAGAAGCGCGCACCGGTCAACGCTTTAGCCACTTTTGCGCCAAAACCGCGACGAACGTCGAAGAGCGTATAGTCTTTGAGCAAGTCGATACGACCGATATCGACGCGCATCGGCATATTGTCGTTGATGGTTTCGATGAGTCGGGCAGGCATAAAACCTTCCGACTTGCCGGCATTGACGTAGACGCGTTCGTAGCCTTGCTCCGCCGTGCGAGTATCTTTTTGGGCATCGCTTTTGCGATTGCGACCGCCGCGACCGTTTGTCGGCTCGGCGGCACGTTTAGGCTTGCGCTCCTGATAGTCCTCGACAACGGGCGCATCGCGATAGTACTCAATCAAGCGGTTAAACTCCATCGATATGATTCGCTTGAGCAAGTCTTCGCCGGAGAGCCATTCGAGTTTGCGCAAGATACCCGGCAGGTAGTTGGCAATCTCCGCTTCGTTGACTTCCACTTTCTCGATACGCGACGCCAAGTTGTAAAGTTGCTTCTCGATGATGTACTGCGGTGTGGGAACAAGTTTATGCTCGAAAGTTTTGCCGATTTGCTTTTCGATGGCGCGAATTTTCGACTTTTCGCGCGAGTGTACTATGGAAATAGAGACGCCGTTTTTTCCGGCACGCCCGGTTCTACCGCTACGATGCGTGTAGGTAGCCAAATCGTCGGGCAAACCATAGTTGATGACATGCGTCAGATTGTCGACATCGAGACCGCGCGCCGCCACGTCGGTAGCCACCAACAGTTGAAGGGTGTGCTCGCGGAATTTTTTCATCACCGTGTCGCGTTGCTGCTGCGACAAGTCGCCGTGAAGGCTGTCGACGTTATAACCGTCAACGATGAGGTCTGAGGCTATTTCTTGCGTTTCGCGACGAGTACGGCAGAAGATGATGGCATAAATACCGGGATTAGAGTCGGCAATGCGTTTGAGCGCAAGATATTTGTCGCGAGCGTTCACCATATAATAAATGTGGCGCACGTTTTCGGCACCTTCATTGCGCGTTCCGACTACGAATTCCTCGGGATTATTCATATATTGCTTGGCAATACGGGCAATTTCGTTGGGCATTGTTGCGCTGAAGAGCAACATTTTACGCTCCTCGGGGACGCACGAAAGGATACTGTTTATGTCGTCGACAAACCCCATATTGAGCATCTCGTCAGCCTCGTCAAGCACCACCGTATGAACGGCGCTGAGGTCGACCGTGCCACGATTTATCAAATCGAGAAGACGACCGGGCGTAGCCACCACAATGTGGACACCGCCACGCAAGGCGCGTATCTGGCTTTCGATGCTCGACCCGCCGTAGACGGGCAACACTTTCAGCCGCTCGACATACTTAGAGAAATCAGCCAAGTCGTCGCTGATTTGCAGGCAAAGCTCGCGAGTAGGCGACAAGATGAGCGCTTGCGGCCGACATAGCGAGGTGTCGATGCGTTGTATCACCGGGAGCCCGAAGGCTGCCGTCTTGCCTGTCCCGGTCTGGGCTAAGGCTACCACATCGCCCTCGTTGTGGAGCAGATGGGGAATTACTTTCTCTTGTACGGGCATAGGACTCTCGAAACCCATCTCGGTGATTGCCCGAAGCAAGTCCTCTCTAACTCCTAACTGTTCAAATGTCATAACTTATGTCTCTCGATTATATTTCAGCCGACAAAGGTACGAAAAAAATCCCGGCTTAACGAATAAGGCGGGATTTTAGGCGGTTAATTATATCCGGCTATTTGCCGAAAGCCTTAGCCAATTCCTTGCGGACGTCAACTTCGCCGGGCACGCCGCGCATCACGATTGTGCCGTCGGGGCTGAACAAAATGACGTGAGGAATGCCTGTGATGCCGTAGATGTCGGTAGGAATGCGTTGCGCATTGTCGACGATGGTCCAAGGCAGTTGCAATTCTTCCAAAGCGGCTTTTGTGTCGGCGGGGTCGTCCCAAACGGCAACGCCGAGCACGTCGAGTCCGTCTGCTTTGTATTGCTCATAGACTTCTTTCAATTCGGGCATCGCGCGGCGGCACGGTCCGCACCAACTTGCCCAGAAGTCGACAAGCACGTATTTGCCTTTGCCGACCCAATCACTGAGTTTCACGGTCTTGCCCTCGGAAGTAGTGACCGTGAAGTCGACAAACTTGTTGCCGGGCTTTGTTGCCTCTTTCTGCTTGGCAGCTTCGACGAAGCGACCCACGCGGACTCCCGCGCGGAACCAATCGGGCGTGCCTTCGAGGGCTTTGTTGATTTCGTCGTAACTCATGTCGTAGGCATAGTCGAGGAAGTAAACATAACCGAGCCAGTTGTCCTTGTTTTCTTCAAACACTTTACGGTTGAATGCCGTAAACGTCTCGTCCATAACGCCTTGCAGCGAATCTATTTTGGCAACGATAACGTCATCCGAAAGCTCGAGAGCCTTGATTGAATCGCTGATTTGTCCGTAGTGGTCCGTCATTGCAATCACTTGGTCGGTCAACTCTTTGTCCTTGTCGTTGAGTGGCGTACCTGTAGCATGATGTTCGCCAATGTTAAGCGCGATTTCGCCGGGTTCAAGGAAAAACACAGACAAACGTTTTGCGCCTTTTTTGAGCACGGCAATGCGCGCTGCCTCTGTCTCGCCTTCGAAAGTGAAGGCACTGTCGGTTGCAACAATAGATGTGATTTCTTCGTCGGTATCGTAGTCGAAAAGACGGAGCGTATCGCCCGCTGCCACATCTGCCGACACACCTGTAATTTTGTAAGATTTCGCACCGCCGCAACCCGCTACAATTGCTGCCAAAGCTACGCAAAGTGCCAATGATAAATGTTTCATAATTATTATAGATTTTTTATCAATTCTATTTTACTAATTTGCGATAACGAATTCGGTGCGGCTCGACGTCGCCCATACGGCGGCGCTTGTTTTCTTCATATTCCGAGTACGAGCCTTCGAAATAGTACACTTGGCTGTCGCCTTCGAATGCCAAGATGTGGGTGCAAATACGGTCGAGGAACCAACGGTCGTGCGATACAACGACGGCACATCCGGCGAAGTTTTCCAAACCTTCTTCGAGGGCACGCAGCGTGTTGACGTCGATGTCGTTGGTCGGCTCGTCGAGGAGCAACACGTTGCCCTCTTGCTTGAGCGCCATAGCCAGGTGAAGCCGGTTGCGCTCACCACCGCTGAGCACGCCGATTTTCTTCTCTTGGTCGGCTCCCGCGAAGTTAAACTTCGACAAATAGGCCCTTGCGTTGACGTCGCGTCCGCCCATACGGAACACCTCTGTGCCACCGCTTACCACCTGATAGACGGTCTTTTCGGGGTCTAAATCCTTGTGAGTTTGGTCGACGTACGAAATCTTGACGGTTTCGCCAACCTCAAACGTACCGGCGTCGACTTTTTCCATACCCATAATGAGTTTAAACAGCGTTGTCTTTCCGGCGCCGTTAGGGCCGATAATGCCGACAATACCGTTTGGCGGCAACATAAAGTTGAGGTCGTCGAAGAGCACCTTTTCGCCAAACGATTTGGCGACGTGCTGAGCTTCGATAACTTTGTTGCCCAAGCGGGGACCGTTGGGAATATAGATTTCGAGTTTTTCCTCACGCTCTTTCTGGTCTTCGTTGAGCAGTCGGTCGTAAGACGAAAGGCGAGCCTTTCCCTTTGCTTGACGAGCCTTGGGCGCCATGTGAATCCACTCCAACTCGCGCTCGAGGGTTTTGCGGCGCTTGCTGGCTTGCTTCTCTTCCTGCGCCATACGTTGCGTTTTTTGCTCAAGCCACGAGCTGTAGTTACCCTTCCAAGGAATTCCTTCGCCGCGGTCGAGTTCGAGAATCCAACCTGCCACATGGTCGAGGAAGTAGCGGTCGTGGGTAATGGCAATAACGGTACCTTTATACTGTTGCAAATGTTGTTCGAGCCAGTCGATACTCTCGGCATCGAGGTGGTTGGTCGGCTCGTCGAGAAGCAGAATGTCGGGATTCTGCAACAGCAAACGACAGAGAGCCACACGGCGGCGCTCGCCTCCACTCAGGGTTGTCACGTTCTGGTCTTCGGGCGGACAGCGCAGCGCGTCCATAGCCCGCTCGAGGTGGTTGTCGAGATTCCACGCATCGCACGCGTCAAGTTTTTCTTGCAACTCTGCTTGACGGTTGATGAGTTTGTCCATCTTGTCGGGGTCTTCGAGCACTTCCGGGTCGGCAAACGCCTCGTTGACGCGTTCGTATTCCGCCAACAAGTCGAGCACCGGCTGCATTCCCTCTTGTACGACCTCTTTAACAGTCTTTGTCGGGTCGAGTTTCGGGTCTTGCTCCAAATAACCGACACTATAGCCCGGCGAAAATACCACTTCGCCCTGATATTGCTTATCTATACCGGCAATAATCTTCAGAAGCGTCGATTTACCCGCACCATTAAGACCGATTATGCCGATTTTCGCACCATAGAAAAATGATAGGTAGATGTCTTTAAGCACCTGTTTTTGTGGTGGATATATCTTGCTGACACCCACCATCGAAAAGATTACTTTCTTATCGTCTGCCATTGAATATATTTGTTTTTAATTAGTTTTTGTGCTGATGAGTGGTTGTGTTGTTGAGTGGTTGAGGCGTCCTTATAACCTCATAACCTTATAACCCCCATAACCTTATAATAACCGCTGCGACAACCTCTCTTATCTCTTCGCTTTGGCATTTTGCTTCACGCGATAGTCGCACGACACACGTCCTTCGGCAATGTTGCGCAACTTGCTACGAATAAGCTGTTTGCGGATAGGAGAAGTGCGGTCGACGTAGAGCGTCTGCTCCAAGTGGTCGTACTCGTGCTGAATGATGCGCGCCAAGAAGCCTTCGAACACTTCTTCGTGCTCAACGAAATCGATGTCAAGCCAATTGAGGCGCACTTTTTCGTAACGCGACACAGGTTCGTGCAGTCCTGGCAGACTCAAGCAACCCTCTTCGCGAGTCACCTTCTTACCGTCGGTCAAAATCTCGAGTTCCGGATTGATGAGCGTCAACTTTATGCCTTCAAGTTCCGGGAACGAATCTTTCAACGCATCAGCATCGATAACAATCAGTCGTATCGACAGCCCCACCTGAGGCGCCGCAAGGCCAATGCCATCGCTCGCATACATCGTTTCATACATATCGTCGACCAACTTCCGCAAATCAGGGTAGTTGGCGTCAATTTCTTCAGTCTCCTTTCTCAGGACGGACTGACCATAAAGATATATAGGTAAAATCATAGCAAAAAAGTTTCGTGGTCATTTGGTTTACCGAGCCGGATTGCTCATTAAGTAATCGTTAAGAATGATTGTCGCCGAAATTTTATCGACTTCGCCGCGATTGCGTCGGTCCGACTTCTTCATACCGCCGTCAATCATCGCACGATGGGCAATGACCGACGTAAAGCGCTCGTCGTACATCTTGACAGGCACGTCGGGCAACACCTCGCCGAGACGTTTCAGAAACGGACGAATATACTTCATCGACTCACTTTCTTCGCCGTTCATTTGCCGCGGCAACCCGACGATTATAGCGTCGACAGGCTCACGAGAGCAATAGTCGCGCAGAAAGTCAACGAGCAAATGCGTCCGAACTGTAGCAAGTCCGTTCGCCACAATGCCGAGCACATCCGTAACCGCAATGCCCGACCGCTTACGCCCGTAGTCAATCGACAACAATCTTCCCATAATCTTGGCAAAGATACTTAAAGGCGAGCAAAAATCCAACAACCAATAACCACAAAAATTTGCTTTTACGCTCGATTTGAAGTAATTTTAGATAAATTAGGCTGCATCTCGGGATAACAAATCTTGAAAACTTGCGTTTTCGCTTTGTTTTCCGCTCGATTTGAAGTAATTTTAGATAAATTAGGCTGCATCTCGGGATAACAAATCTTGAAAACTTGCATTTTCGCTTTGTTTTCCGCTCGATTTATAGTAATTTTAGATAAATTAGGCTGCATCTCGGGATAACAAATCTTGAAAACTTACGTTTTCGCTTTGTTTTCCGCTCGATTTGCACTAATTTTGCCAACTAAACAACCTTAAAAACGTCATAAATGAGTCAAGGAAACAAAATAAAAGTGGGAATCACCCACGGCGACATAAACGGCATCGGCTATGAAATAATCCTCAAAACACTGAGTCAACCGGGTTTCGGGGAGCTATGTACACCGATAGTCTACGGCTCGTCAAAAGCCCTATCATACCATCGCAAAGCACTCGAGATGGCAAACGTGAATTTCAACCTTATCAAGTCGGCATCAGATGCAATCACCGGAGCTAATAACCTCATCGAAGTACTCGGCGACGACGTGAAAATAGAACTCGGTGTTGCGTCAGACTACAGCGGCAAAGCGGCGTTTGCCTCGCTCGAAAGAGCCGTTGCCGATTTGAAAAACAATGAAATCGACGTGCTCGTAACCGCGCCAATCAACAAAGACGCCATCCAGAGCGAAAGTTTCCACTTTCCCGGACATACGGAGTATCTCGAGGCTTGCGCCGACGGGTCGAAGTCGCTGATGATTCTCTGCAACGACAACATCCGCGTTGCGCTGGTAACCACTCACCTGCCCATCAGCCGCATTTCGTCGGCTCTGAGCAAAGACTTGATTGTTGAGAAAATCAAGATATTCAACGAGTCGTTGCGCCGCGATTTTGGCATCATCCGCCCACGTATCGCCGTGCTGTCACTCAATCCACACGCCGGAGAGAACGGACTGCTCGGCAGCGAAGAGCAGCAAATCATCACCCCTGCCGTCGAAGAAGCTTACGGCAAACACATTTTATGTTTCGGACCATACGCCGCCGATGGTTTCTTCGGAAGCGGTCAATACACCCACTTCGACGGTGTCTTGGCGATGTATCACGACCAAGGATTGGCGCCTTTCAAGACTTTGGCAATGGACAGCGGTGTCAACTTCACTGCCGGACTGCCTTTTGTCCGCACCTCACCCGACCACGGCACGGGCTACGACATCGCCGGCAAAAACCAGGCTAACGACGAATCGTTCAGAGCGGCAATCTATCGCGCTATCGATGTGGCGCGCAATCGCCGTCGTTTTGCCGAGATGTATCGCAACCCGTTGCGCCGTCAATACGTTGACCGCAGCGGCGACAAAGAGGTTCTCGACCTGTCGAAAGACGATAGCGCCGACACCGAAATATTAGACGTTTAATTTCCTATAAATATGAACTACGCAATTATTGCAGCCGGCGAAGGTTCGCGACTTGCCCAAGAGGGCGTTGCAAAGCCCAAACCGTTGGTAGAACTCAATGGAGAGCCGATGATTGGTCGGCTGATTAACATATTCCGCCGTTGCAACGCTGAAAGCATCAGCATTATCGTCAACGAGCAAATGACCGAAGTGCGCCAATACTTGGAGTCGCTCGATTTGGATATACCCTTCCGTTTGGTTGTCAAATCGACCCCCAGCTCGATGCACAGCTTCTACGAACTGTCGCGCGTGATGCCTTCGGGACGATTCTGCCTGACCACCGTCGACACCATCTTCCGCGAAGACGACCTGCGCCACTATATCGAAGCTATGGAGGCTGCGTCCGACTGCGACGGTATGATGGCTGTTACGCCCTACGTCGACGACGAAAAACCGCTATGGGTAGAAACCGACGAAGCGCTCAACATTGTCAACTTCCGCGACCAATCGTTCGACGGCGCAAAATACATCTCCGGCGGCGTTTACGCCCTTTCCGACAAGGCTGTTGAAGTGCTCGAGCGATGCATGGCGAACGGAGTGTCTCGCATGCGCAACTTCCAGCGCGCTCTCGTTGCCGACGGGCTAAAACTCAAGGCTTATCCTATTGCGAAAATCCTCGACGTCGACCACGCTTCCGACATCGAAAAAGCTATTAACTTCATCAACGGCAACGACTAACACTCCCACACACCACGAATTATGGCAGATTTCACTATTGCCGGCATTATGAGAGCCGGCGCCTACTCGCCTAACCATATCGGCAACGATGCCGCAATCTTCAACGCTACCGCCGAGCAGCTCCGCAAGCGCGGTTGCACTGTCAATGTCTACAGCGAAGAACAATTCATCGCCGGACAAGTGCAAGAACGCATCATCCTGAACATGTGTCGCGAACGCGAATCCATAAAACTTCTGCAAGAGCGAGAAGACGACGGCTGCATCGTTATCAACTCGGGATACGGCATCGAAAACTGCACACGCGAACGAATGACTCGCATCCTTATGGGCAACGGCATCCCCTATCCCGACAGCGTTATCGTCAACACCAACGAGGCTGTCATCGACGAACTCAAAGAAGCCGGCATCAACAATTGTTGGATAAAGCGCGGCGACTTCCACGCCATGCACAAAGAAGACGTCAGCTACGTGCGCCACGCCGAAGAAGCCCAAGAAGTGCTCCAAGAATACTTCTACCGCGGCATCAAGCGTGCCGTTATCAATCGCCACCTTGTCGGCGACCTTATTAAATTCTACGGCATGTACGACTCGCCTTTCTTCTATTGGTTCTACCCCTTCGACGACGGACATAGCAAGTACGGACTCGAAGCAATCAACGGCAAGTCGAAAGGCATCGACTTCGACATCAACCACCTCAAAGACATCTGCCGAAGCGCTGCCGAAGCGCTCGACGTGATTATCTACGGCGGCGACTGCATCGTTTCGCCCGACGGCGAAATTCGTATCATCGACTTCAACGACTGGCCAAGTTTTGCTCCTTGTCGCAACGAAGCCGCCCCGTTTATCGCTAAATGCGTCCTTAACGCTATAAAAAACAGATTGAAAACTAACAATAAATGAATCTCGACGAACTAAAACGCACTTACAAAGAATCGCTTAAATCGATGGACACCGAAGAAACTATCGATCTGGTTTTCTATCGGCCTATCGGTTTTATGTGGGCTGTGCTTTGCGCAAAACTTGGGATAAAGCCTAACGCAATCACCATAGCCTCTATTTTCATCGGCATCGCCGCAGGTATCCTTTTCTATTTCGACACTCTCTGGATAAACATC
Source organism: Bacteroidales bacterium (assembly GCA_004555955.1). GTDB lineage: Bacteria > Bacteroidota > Bacteroidia > Bacteroidales > Muribaculaceae > Limisoma. Next base: position 19,429 of record SFJG01000022.1, read on the forward strand.
ATCGGCATGCTATTGCTCATCTGGGCAAACTCGTTCGACAGTGCCGACGGTCAGTTGGCGCGTATGACCAAGCAATACTCTCGGCTGGGGCGCATCCTCGACGGACTCAGTGGCGACTTTTGGTTTGTTGCCATCTATTTCGCCATCTGCTTCCGCGAAAACGTCACTTCCGAATTCTTTATGTCATTGCCATGGCTCATTTGGGTGGTTGCCGTAACTGCCGGACTCTGCCACGCCAAGCAAGCCGCTGCCGCCGACTACTACCGCCAATTCCACCTCTACTTCCTCAAAGGTAAAGAGGGTAGCGAACTCGACAGCGTCGAGCAACTCGACTCCGTCTACAACGCAACTCCCTGGAAGGGCAACTTCTGGAAGAAAATCACGATGTTCTTCTACCGCAACTACACAGCCAACCAGGAAGTGCTTACCCCCAACATGCAAACTCTGCGCCGAACCATCCGCTCAGCTTTCGGCGACAACATCCCGCAACAGTTCCGCGACGACTTCCGTGCGCTGAGCCGACCGCTGATGAAATACACCAACTGGCTGTCGTTCAACCTGCGAACCATCGCCCTATTCTGCTCGCTTTTCGCACAGATGCCTTGGCTCTACTTTGCATTCGAGATTGTTGTGCTTAACGCAATGCTCGTCTATATGATTGTTCGACACGAACGCATTTGCAAACGACTTAACAAAGACATTATCGATGGAAAATATTAAAGGCGTGATAAAAGGTGTGATTTTCGACTACGGCGGCACTATCGACAGCCATGGCGACCACTGGAGCGAAATCATTTGGCAAGGCTACCAAGAAGCCGGAATTAGTGTTACTAAAGAGCAATTCCGCACGTGCTACGTCTTTGCCGAACGCGAACTCGCTCGCGTGCGCCACATCCTGCCTCACCACAACTTTTACGACCTGTTGCTCATTAAGATGCGCATCGAGTTGGGCAACCTTGTGGATACCGGCGTGCTCCCGGCAGACTTCGACACAGAAAGCGCTGCCACCAACGTGGCTCAATACTGCTACAACTCGGCACGTCGCTCCGTCGAAGATGCTCGACCAACCCTCGAATACATTCACGAGCGACTCCCGATGGTGCTTGTCAGCAACTTCTACGGCAACGTCGAAAGCGTTTTAGCCGACTTCGACTTGCGCCGCTATTTTGCCGACATCATCGAAAGCGCCGTTGTAGGCGTCCGTAAGCCCGACCCCAAAATCTTTATGCTCGGCGTCGAGGCACTCGGTCTTTGCCCGCAACAGGTGCTCGTCGTTGGCGACAGCCTTCGCAAAGACATCATCCCCGCCGAAACTATCGGCTGCCGGGTGGCTTGGCTTAAAGGCAAAGGATGGACCGCTGAAGAAGATGCTCAGCAGCATCCGTCTATCATCAAAAATCTCGCAGAACTCCAAAATGCCCTATTTTGATATTTTAACGTTTAAATTAAATAACCACAAACATTTAACTTAATTTAACCAGGTGCTCTTATTTTTACTAATATTTTGCCTTTATAGGACAAATATTTAATTAAAATATTTTTTGTTATTAGAAAAAAGAGAGTACTTTTGACCCGTCAAAACAGAGCAATTTGTTTTGGCAATTTTTTACGGTAATAAAAAGTAATAACATAACATTAAGACAATGGAAAATAACGTAAAAAAAGCGGAAGGCAAGCTCGGCGTGCTCGTAGTTGGTCTTGGCGCAGTTTCAACAACATTTATGACCGGTGTTTTGATGGTTCGCAAGAACTTGGCAAAACCGGTTGGTTCGATGACCCAATACGATAAAATTCGTGTAGGTCAAGGAGCAGACAAAAAATACTTGAAATACGACGAAATCGTTTCGATGGCAAAACTCGACGACATCGTCTTCGGCTCATGGGACGTTTACCCCGAAAACGCATACGAATCGGCTATCAACGCTGAAGTTCTCAAAGAAAAAGACATCAACCCCGTTAAGGACGAGTTGGTAAAAATCGTGCCTATGAAGGCAGCGTTCGACCACAACTACGCAAAGCGTCTCGACGGCAACAACGTAAAAGACTGCAAAGACCGTTGGGATATGGTTGAGCAACTTCGTGCCGACATCCGCAACTTCAAAGCAGAAAACAATTGCGACCGCATCGTTGTGCTTTGGGCAGCTTCTACTGAAATCTACGTTCCGGTAGATATGAACGTTCACGGCACTCTTGCAGCTCTCGAAGCAGCAATGAAAGCCGACGACAAAGAGCACATCGCTCCTTCTATGTGCTACGCTTACGCAGCATTGGCAGAAGGTGCTCCTTTCATCATGGGTGCTCCTAACACAACTGTCGACATCCCGGCAATGTGGGAACTCGCTGAAAAGACCAAAATGCCTATCGCCGGTAAAGACTTCAAGACAGGTCAAACACTCGTTAAGTCCGGTTTTGCTCCCATCATCGGTACTCGTTGCCTCGGCCTTGCAGGTTGGTTCTCTACCAACATCCTCGGTAACCGCGACGGTCTCGTGCTCGACGAACCCGCTAACTTCCACACTAAAGAAGTCAGCAAGCTCTCTACCCTCGAGTCAATCCTCGTGCCCGAGAAACAACCCGACCTCTACAACAACTACTACCACAAAGTACGTATCAACTACTACCCGCCGCGTAACGACAACAAAGAAGGCTGGGACAACATCGACATCTTCGGTTGGATGGGCTACCCGATGCAGATAAAGATTAACTTCCTCTGCCGCGACTCTATCCTCGCAGCGCCTCTCTGCCTCGACCTCGTGCTCCTCAGCGACCTCGCAGCTCGTGCCGGACGCTACGGTACTCAACGCTTCCTCAGCTTCTTCCTTAAGAGCCCGATGCACGACTACACCAAGGACGAAGTGCCTGTTAACCACCTCTTCCAACAATACGTTATGCTCAAAAACGCTATCCGCGAAATGGGCGGTTACCCGGCTGACGAAGAAATCGATTAATCTAATTACTAATCTGAACATAATTGAAGGTGCTCCGACGTCAGCCGGAACACCTTCGTTTTTTATCAGAAATCCGGAATCGGAAATCGTAAATCGGGAACCCGGACTCTACACCCAATACGTAAAACTTTCGTTTTCGCTTTGTTTTTCGCTCGCCTTGCACTAATTTTTGATAAATTAGGCGGCATCTCGGCAAAAACAAATTCAAAACTTCGTTTTGATTTGTTATTGCTCTCGATTTGCACTAATTTTGCAAATTGAATGGAAAAGCAAATAGAAATAAGTAACGTAACGCTCAACTACACCGTTGAAGGCGAAGGTCGTCCGGTTGTGCTCATGCACGGTTGGGGCTGCAACCTCACTACGGTAGCGAGCATAAACAACCTGCTCACGCCGGGTTTTCGCGTCTATAATATCGACTTTCCGGGATTCGGCAAGAGCACTGAGCCTACCACGGTTTGGGGAGTTGACGACTACGCCGTGATGATGGAAGAATTTATGCGCCGCGAAGGCATTGTCGACCCGATTTTGATAGGACACTCGTTCGGGGGTCGCGTTGCCATAGTGCTCGGTTCGCGCAACAAGATTCATAAAATAATTTTAGTCGATGCCGCCGGCGTAAAGCCGCGCCGCAGCTTGCGCTACTATTTAAAAGTATACTCCTACAAAGCGGTTCGCCACACGCTGCCACTGCTCGTCGGTCGCAGCCGCGCCGAAGATTTGCTCAACCGCTACCGCAAAAAGGTGGGCTCGAGCGACTATTCGAACGCATCACCGCGTATGCGACAGATTATGAGCCGCGTCGTCAACGAAGATTTATGCCATTTGATGCCGAATATCGCATGCCCCACATTGCTTATCTGGGGAGCTCTCGACACAGCAACGCCGGTCAGCGACGCTCGCAAGATAGAACGACTGATTCCCGATGCCGGTCTGGTGGTTTTCGAAGGCGTCGGGCATTACAGTTTTTTGGAGAATCCTCTCCAATTCGCCGCCGTAGTTAATTCGTTCTTAGAAAAAGACAAACGCAAACAATAATGGAAACAATTTTCGTAAGCATATTTCTGGCAGCCGCCGTGTTCAACATGGTAATGCGTCTCAGGCTGGACCTGCAAATGTTGCAACAAAACTCATATCGTAACGAGCGCTACGGCAAGTGGCTTCGCACGTCGGGCGACGTACAATCGTTGTCGCGACTCGTCGACCTTCTTGTTGTTCTGCTGCTGTTTACGCCTTTCCCGAAGGTTTTCACGCTTTCGGCAGGCGCCGTCATAATGATTGTCAAAGGCTTTAGCGTACTGACTCGCAAGCAAAAGAAGCCGCTTGTGATGACCAAACGCGTGTGGCGACTTTTCGTCGAAATCCTCGTATTCATCGCCATTGTGGCATCGTTCGGCGCTCTACAAGGCATAGGTTTCGACCACGCGCTGCGCATGGCATGCTACGTCGTTGCCGCCGTGCCCGTCGTTTCGTGGCTCATCGTACTGCTTTGCAACGCTTCTATGCAGCCAGTTGAACGCGCCATCAACAAAACATATGTCGACGACGCTCGCCGTCGCCTTACCGCTATGCCCGACATGAAGATTATCGGCATTACCGGAAGTTACGGCAAAACGAGCACAAAGCACTATCTCAACCGCATCCTCAGCGAGCAATTCGACGTGCTTATGACTCCGGGCAGTTTCAACACACCGATGGGCGTTGTGCGCACCGTTCGCGAAATGATGAAACCCTACAACGAGGTCTTTATCGTCGAAATGGGCGCAAAAAACATCGGTGATATCAAAGAAATTTGCGACATCGTGCATCCGCAAATCGGCATCGTAACCGCCGTAGGCGAACAGCATCTCGAATCATTTAAATCAATCGAAAACGTACAACGCACCAAGTTCGAACTCATCGACGCACTTCCGGCAGACGGATTCGGCGTGGTGAACGACGACTTCGAATATGTAGCCAATCGTCCGGTCGACAACGTCAAGACCTACCGCTACGCCGTACGCAACACAGCCCACGCCGACTATCGCGCCACCGACATCGAATACGACGAATTCGGCACTCACTTCACCATAGAAGGCGCCGACCGCCGACTGCGGCTCGACACGCGCTTGGTTGGCGAATGCAACATCTCCAACCTTATGGCAGCTGTCATTGTGGCAATGCGACTTGGCGTCGCCGACGAGAAGATCAAATATGCCGTTAGCCATATTGAGCAAGTTGAACATCGTCTGAACATGAAGCGCACACCTGCCGGCGTGACAATCATCGACGACGCATTCAATTCAAATCCCGACGGCTCGCGCATGGCTCTCGACGTGCTCTCGCGCATGACCAAGGGCAAACGCATCGTCGTTACCCCCGGAATGATTGAACTCGGCGACAAGCAGCACTTCCACAACGCAAACTTCGGCGAACACATCGCCGAGACCGTCGACGTAGCAATCATCGTCGGTCGCTACAACCGTGAAGCTATCGTCGAAGGCATCCGCCGCAGCGGCGCCCTCAACGACGACTCAATCATAATCGTCGACTCTTTCGCAGAAGCACAACAGCGACTCGCCACACTGCTCAGCCAAGGCGACACCGTGCTCTACGAAAACGACCTTCCCGACACTTTTAAATAATGAATATTCAAAATTGGTAAGACAAATATGAAAACTAATGTAGCAGTCTTCTTCGGAGGACGTTCCGTAGAACACGAAATTTCGGTAATCTCTGCGTCGCAAGCAATGCACGCCATGAATAGAGAAAAATATAACGTAATCCCCGTCTACATCTCCAAGCAAGGACGTTGGTACACAGGCGAAGCACTATTCGACCTGAAGAAATATCGCGACATGAACGCACTGACCGCAGAATGTAGAGAAGTGTTTATGCGCCCCGAATTCGGCGACTACAACCTCTACAAAGCAAAAACCGGACTCTTCGGCTCAAAAGTTGAAGCGACTATTGACGTAGTCATCCCCGTGCTTCACGGCACAAACGGCGAAGACGGCATCTTCGAAGGCGTTCTCGAAACAATCGGTATCCCCTACGCCGGTTGCAACACCGTGTCGTCGGCAAACGGTATGGACAAAATTACGATGAAAATGATTCTTAAAGACTGCGGAATACCCGTTGTCGACTACGTTTGGTTTACCGACAAGCAATGGTACAAGCAGAAAGACGCACTTATCGAAAGTATTGAAAGCCGCTTGGGCTACCCGGTAATCGTCAAGCCGGCAAACCTCGGCTCGAGTGTGGGCATCAGCCGTGCAACCGACCGCAATTCGCTCATCGACAGCATCGAAAATGCAGAGAAATATTCGACACGCATCATCGTCGAAGATATGGTCGAAAACATGAAAGAAATCAACTGCTCCGTCTTGGGCGACTGCGACGACTACCAAATGTCGACACTCGAAGAGCCCATAAAGTCGGGCGACTTCTTGACCTACGACGACAAATACAAGGGCGGAACAAAGACCACACAAGGTATGCAAGCCTCGCAAAAGCGCATCCCTGCCGAACTGTCGGACGAAATGACCAAACGCATCCAACACCTCGCCGGAGAAACTTTCCGCGTGCTGTCGTGCCACGGCGTGAGCCGCGTCGACGTGATGGTCGACAGCAAGACCGACGACATCTACGTCAACGAAATCAACACCATCCCCGGCTCGCTCTCGTTCTACCTCTGGGAAGCAACCGGCATCTCGTTCGACCAACTGATGGACCGACTCGTCGCTCTCGCCATCAAGCGCAAACGCGAACAAGGGCATAAGACTACCAACTTCGACCAAAACATCTTCAACCTCCAAGGCGGCACAAAAGGCGTCAAAGGCGCAAAAGCCGGAGTGAAATAACGATACGACAATCATAAAAAACAGGGACACCGATGAGCGGATGTCCCTGTTTTTGTATCTATGAGTTGTCGAACTACTTGTCGAGCACGGCGTTACCCGCTCTGTGGCAAAGGTCGGCGTCGACAGAAGCAATCGTCGCAAGATTTACAATTTCACGAACCGTAGCCTCAACCGAAATGAAATGGATAGGCTTGTTCAAACCGATTTGAATCGGGCCGATAAACTCGGCAAGACCCATCTCAAGCATCATCTTGTAAGCCGACGACGAGGCACTAAGGCTCGGGAATATAAGTGTATTGACGTTCTTGCCTTTCAACTTGTTGAACGGATAGTTCTTGTCGCGGATATCCTTGTTGAGCGCATAGTTGAGTTGCATTTCGCCGTCGATAGGCAATTCGGGATAGCGCTTATGCATAATCGAAACAGCCTCGTGA
>SFJG01000115.1 GCA_004555955.1 Bacteroidales bacterium
CGTTTTGTATGAGTTTGTCGGACACGACAACTTCGTAGTCGGGTGTGATTGAAATCAGAAACTTATCGTAAGCCTTATGGAAAAACGGATTTAAACACAAGCCATTTCTCGGGTTAGTTCGGTTAGCTTTATCTTCAGCCCAATCTATAATGTGGCAAGCCTCTACAAGTTCAGATTTTTGCACTCCTGAAATGCAGCAACGGAAATTATAGGAATTCATCACTGCGGCACGGAAGAATGACTGATTTACACGTTGACGAATAACAGTCTCTCTTTCAGTGCCTTGGGGCAGATTCTGCGTGGAAATTGCAGCAGTTTCTTCAATTGGTTTGTTTAAGAATTGAGCAATGAGGCGTTCGCTTTCGTAGGCAAGGTGCTCAGGGTTTCCGTAGAATTCTTCCCACACGGCTTCTTCCTCTTTCGCACCATGTTTTAGTCCTGTGATTCCTTGGCTCTTTAAGTCTGGGTCAAGTCGCCCGATATTGCCAATCTTCATGTTTAGTGCACTCGGCGAACGACCGATGATGCGAGCATATCTCACCACCAGCGGATGCGTCTTCCTGCTGCTCTTAAACGGAATCTTACAGTAGGCGTTAAACGCAATAATCGTTTCTTCTCGAGTCCACTTATTCATCTTGATTGTTCGTTGGCGTTTGTTGTTGCAAAGGTAATGCGGATTGTGGGTAAAGAATGTGTGTTGCTGTGTTATAATTTTTTAAAATTGTGGTTGTCGGCGGGTTGGGCTATTTCAGCAGGTATCGGAAGAATGTTTCGTCGGAGTCGGGGAAGAGTTGCTCTAGGTGTTCGCGTAGGCGTTGGTACGATTGTTCGGGTGTATGGGAGGTGGAGCAAGCATCTGCGCCGAAGAGCCGTTCGGGGCGTGTGTGTAGCGCCCATCCCCAGCCGTAGCGTTTGCCTTTCTTGTCGACGGGATAGACGAAGTCTTCGGTCACGATGCGGCAGCTCATGTTGAGCCGGGTGATGTATTTGCCGAATTTGCTGCGAAGTTTCGGAGTGTCGAATCCGCAAATTGAGCGTAGGTCGCGAGTTATCATACTTCCATTGCGGTCGAGGACTTCGAGAATCATTGCTTCGACCGAGTCGGGCTCGGGTTTTGGCATTACGGAGCGGCGGTAGTTGCAAAAGTCTGCCCAAAATTGCTGAGTGATAAACGTGGCATTGCCGTTAATAAAACTGCCGTAGGCGCATCCGGTTTGTTTGATGATGTCGCCTTTCCAGTCCCATAGAGGCCAACCTGTTCCGCCATCGACGGGCTCTTGGTAGTCGCAAACGGGGTCGACGGCTTCTTGAGCGGACCAATTCATCCCATTACGCAGAAGGGGAAGTATGCCGACTTCGTTGATGAAGTCGATGAGTTCGGCGCAACTGAGGAGAGGCCGTTCGGGGAGTGGTTTCATTTCGGTAGAGATTATTCGTAGATTGTAGCAACGATGTGGCGAGCGCCGCCGTAGTCGCGAAATTCGCAGAGGTAAATGCCTTGCCAAGTTCCGAGGTTAAGACGCCCGTCGGTGATAGGAATAGAGAGCGATACTCCGAAGAGCGAGGCTTTTGCGTGAGCGGGCATATCGTCGAGACCTTCGAGGGTGTGGTCGTAGTATGGTTCGCCTTCGGCAACGAGTCGGTCCATGATTTTCGCCAGGTCGGAGCGCACGTCCGGGTCGGCGTTTTCGTTGATGCTCAAGGCGCAGGATGTGTGCTTGACGAATAGGTTGAGCAGACCTGCCCGAGGTAGGGGTTTGGGCAGATGAGATAAAATCTCGGCGGTTACGAGGTGGCAGCCGCGAGGCTTTGGCGTTAGCGTGAATTGCTGTTGATGAATCATACTTACATTATACTAATCAACTCGATTTCGAAAATCAGCGTAGAGCCGCCGGGGATGCCGGGAACCGACTTGCTGCCGTATGCCATTTCTGCGGGGATGTAGATTTCCCATTTGTCGCCTACCGACATTTGCTGCAGAGCGATTGCCCAGCCGACAATGAGGTCGCGCATACGAATAGCCAATGGAGCTCCGCCGCGACTCGAGTCGAACTTGCGTCCGTTGATGGTCCAACCGGTGTAGTGTGCAGTGATGATGCTGCGCATGTCGGGATGCTTGCCGCCGCGACCTTTGTGCAGCGGTTTGTAGTATATGCCTTTAGGCAATGGCTCTACGCCCGGCTCTTGTGCCTTGGCTTGGAGCCATTGTCGGTTGGCTTCGACGTATTCTTTTTTACTCATTTGTTAGCGGTTCTTTTTCGACTTCTTTTTGGTAGATTCTTTTTTAGAAGACTTTGCCTTTGTCGATTTTTTCTTCTTTTTAGGTTTGGGTTCATCGACGACTATTCCGTTACGGTTAACGATAGGGCGCGACAACGTGTCGGCACTTGAGTCGACGAGGGCGAAGTCGAGTTGCTTCTTGTTGAGGTCGGCGCGCGCAACGCGGATTGTAAGTTTGTCGCCGAGTCGGTATACGCGGCGTTTGCGTCGGCCGACGAGGCAGTAGTTCTTTTCGTCGAATTCGTAGTAGTCGTCGTCGAGGTCGCGAACAGGCACCATGCCTTCGCATTTGTTTTCGTCGATTTCGACGTACAGTCCCCATTCGGTAACGCCCGAGACGGAGCCTTCGAACACTTGACCGATGCGGTCAGCCATAAATTCGACCTCTTTGTATTTGATGGAAGCACGTTCGGCGTTAGCGGCGAGCACTTCCATGTCGGAAGAGTGCTTGCACTCGTCTTCGAGTTTGTCTTTGTTGACGGCGCGTCCACCGGCGAGGTATCGCTCCAGCAGGCGGTGAACCATCATGTCGGGATAGCGACGGATTGGCGACGTGAAGTGGGTGTAGTAGTCGAACGACAGTCCGTAGTGGCCGACGTTTACGGTAGAGTAGACGGCTTTTGCCATCGAGCGGATAGCCAAAATCGAGAGGAGGTTTTCTTCGGGTTGTCCTTTGACTTTGACGAGCATTTTGTTGAGCGAGTTGTTGATGTCGCTACGTTTGCCGCGGAGCTTGATTTTGTAGCCGAAACGACTTGCGATTTCGGCAAAACTCTCCATTTTGTCGTCGTTAGGACGGTCGTGGATGCGGTAGACAAACGGTTTAGGCTTCTTTTTGCCTTTGGGGTGCCCGATTTCGGTGGCTACTTGCTTGTTGGCGAGGAGCATAAACTCTTCGACGAGTTTGTTTGCGTCTTTCGACACTTTAAAGTATACGTTAATGGGGTGTCCCTTTTCGTCGATGTCGAAACGAATCTCGAATCGGTCGAAACTGAGCGCACCGTTTTCGAAACGGCGCCGGCGTAGGCATTTAGCGAGTCGGTCGAGAGTGAGAATATCGTCGGCGTAGTCGCCTTGGCCGGTTTCGATGCGCTCTTGAGCTTCTTCGTAGGTGAAACGGCGGTTGCTCTTAATGACAGTTCTTCCGATTCGATGGCTTTTGATGTTAGCCTCGTCGTCGAGTTCGAAGATGCAAGAGAAAGCCAGTTTTTCTTCGTCGGGGCGTAGCGAGCAGATACCGTTGCAGAGGTGCTCGGGAAGCATCGGAATAGTGCGGTCGACGAGGTAAATCGATGTTGCGCGTTCGCGAGCTTCTTTGTCGATGACAGTCCCCGGGTGGACGTAATGGGTTACGTCGGCGATGTGTACGCCCACTTCCCAGTTTCCGTTGTCGAGTCGACGAATCGAAAGTGCGTCGTCGAAGTCTTTAGCATCGCGCGGGTCGATGGTAAAAGTTGTTACGGCGCGGAAGTCTTCGCGGCGGGCGATTTCGTCGGGCGTAATGCCGGCTTTGATGCGGTTTGCGGCGTCTTCTACCTTTTTCGGATAGACGTATGGCAGTCCGAATTCGGCGAGGATGGCGTTCATTTCCGAATCGTTTTCGCCGGTAGGACCGAACACGTCGACGATTTCGCCGATGGGATTTTTGTCGTCATCGTCCCAGCGCACGATACGAGCAATCGCTTTGTCGCCGCTTGTTGCGCCTTTTAAGTTTTCGCTCGGGATGATGATGTCGCAGGCGAGGAATTTGCTGTCGGTTTGCAGGAACGCATAGGATTTCTGCACTTTGACGGTGCCGATAAACGTTTGTTCTTTCTTCTCGATAATCTCGAGAACGCGGGCTTCCGGCTCCACGCCGCGACGTTGCGCCGAGAGGTGCACTCTTACGCGGTCGCCGTTGAGGGCGTGCTTTGAGTTGCGTTCTGCCACGAAAATCGGCACATCGGTATTGTCGATAATCACGCCGTTTTTGCCGTTGCTGCGGCGCACGAAAGTGCCTTCGGAAGCGGAAGTTATTTGCGTTGCTTGATATCGACCGGGGACGAGCTCGGAGAGAAATCCGTCGAGCACCATGTCGTCGAGTATGTCGGCAATTTGGTATTGGTTGATGCGCCTTGTTATGCCCAATTCCAAGGATATCTGCTTATAGTTGTACGAACCTGTCGGGTGCTCGTTGAAGAAGTCGACCACCATGCTTTGGAAATCGGCTTTTTGGGTCTTGTTAGTTTTCTTTTTTGACATAAATGCTCGAGTGTTTCTTATAAAACAATGCAAAAGCGACGAATGTTTTGCGATTATATCCACAAAGTTAGTACATCCGTCGCTTATGTGCAAGAATTCATAGAAAAAACGGGTTGTCAGTAGTCGAGCGGGAGTAGCTCGTAGAGATGTAGTCGGAGTTGCTTCCAGCTGACGATGTCCGACTTGGAGCCGCGTAGCAACTTGACGGGCTGCTCATTGAGATAAGCTTTGACGTAGACCGTGCCCGACGGCGATGAGAAGTAGACGAGTTGCAAGTTGGCAGCCATAGGGAACGATTCGTAGTCGCGCCAGTTGTCGGCAACCGTGTCGTAGTAGTTCGTAAGGTAGTAGCAACCGGGCACTTGCATAAGAGCCAGGAGCGGCATAAGCGTCTCGGCGTGTCCGAAGCGGAGTTTTGCGGAGGCGGTCGACTTACCTTGCAGGGCATCGTCGGCAGCGGTGATGATGTCGCGGAGCAGCGGGGCGGCGAGTCGGGCAGGCCGTTGCGAAAGCGTCGAAGCCGAGTAGAGCAGGTATTGACGGAAGTTAAACACCGACCACATTCGGCGATATTCTTCGACGGTGAAATATTTCGAGACATCGACTTTTAGTCCCATACAGTTCATTCCGGCGATGACGTAATATTCCGCCAAAGCCAGGTCGTAGACCTTGTCGTAGTCGAGCGGAAAACGTTCGCCGAGGATACGCAGCAGCGGGTCGATTGTAATATTTGCTGCGGCGAAGCGGTTGTATGTGCTTGTGTATGCGGTGTCGCGGCGATATTCTAAATATAGGCTGTCGAGGTCGAAATTGCGCATCAACGGGCTGAATTCCGGACCCGACGACACCGGTTGCGGCATACATGCTGTGGATGCACCGCGGCGACGACGAGGATATTGCCACGACGTGCGAGTCGAAGAACAATTGCGGATAGTTGGCAAACATACGCTCGGCGATGCCTATGTGCTCGCGCTCGCCGATAGAGTCGAGTTCGCCCCAGCGGTTCGCCGTGGCGCTGATAACGCGCTCAACGTCAGCCTTAAACAGACGCCCGAGTGGCGTTATGGTTTTCTCTCGTTCGGCGCGCTCCAACGCACGGTGGATGAGCATTGTGAAGTGCGAACTTGCGGGATAGCGCGAGCCGTGGCGGCCAACGTGGTTGATAAACACCGGCGTGAGCGAGTCGGGATATTGCGCCGAAGCGTTGCGCTCCGGGTATGGCGAAAGGCTTGCGCGACCGCTGTTGTAGTCGAAAGCGAGAGCCGATGCAAATGCAACGACAGCGAGTAAAGCCGATACGATGAATTGTTTCATAGTTTTGATGCGTTTGTTGCCGACAAATTTAGCAACAATTGCCTGAAAATGCAAAAAAAGAAGCTGCG
>SFJG01000116.1 GCA_004555955.1 Bacteroidales bacterium
GTCGATTTTGATTACTTGCTGAAAGGAGCATACTCCTGTATGTGACTGAAAGCAAGTGATCAAAAGCGGCCAAGGATACGAGACTTAGGTAACTTTACCCTACCTGTGAATAATGATATCGGGAAAAATTCGTTTCTCTATTAGAACTTCAAATCAACTTAATTTTACAAAATCGCGATATAATTAGATAAAGAACTATAATAATACTTACATCGGTATCCCTCTAATACTACGTAGACAGAGCTCATTCTTGCTACGAAAATTTCCGGAACTAATCAAATATAGAAGGAAATATGATCCCATACACATCCTCGAGGCAAGTATGATGTGAAGTGCTGTCAATGCTGTTGATAGCATTGGTGTGTCATACACATATGCCAAGGGAAAACAACTGGTGGTAAGAAATTCCTTGTTATATGGTCTACAATGCACGCATTGCGCTCGCTGTGACTTTCAAAATCTGCTCAAAAATATCCGCCTCTACGACCCCAAAAATTTAAGGAACGCGCTCTAAGCCAGCCGCCGACGACTTTGTGGTGCGAAAGTGCGTGGACGACGGCACGTCGCAATCCGTCTTTGCCGAAGCTGTTTTGTGTGGCGGCATACGACGCAACGATGCCTTCGGCGGGTGTGGTCATGTCGGTAAGTCGGAGCGTAAATCCGTCGGGATGATTCTGAGCGTACAGCCAACAATAGTCGACGATTTCGTCGGTGGTGTCGGGTGTGTCTGATTGGCTGCACGAAAGAGAGGCAACGACGAGCGTCAGTGCCGTAAGGAGTGATGCGTATGTTGCCGGTCGTTTCATTATGTGCCCGGTTGTGCTATTCTTTTGTCTCTTTCTTTTTAGGTGCGGGGTTAGGCGTGACGCGGTCGACGGCGAGTGCTTGGTAGACCACGGTCTTTGTTTCGCCGCGCCAGGGCATAGCGGCGCGGTAGCGTCGGTAGGAGAGTAGCAGAACGCTGTCGGTTTGCATTATGCGGTAGATGTATTTCCCGACTTTTGCGTCGGTAACGGAGAAGCGGATGAGGCTGTCGGGCGTGTTTTCGTAGGCAAATTCGCCTTCGTAGGAGTCGAAAAGGAAGCCTTTTTTCTCGAGTGATATGGCGAAAGCGCGAACGTTTCCTTCGTCGACTGTGCGTCCGAGCATTACGATTTTGACGAATGCAAAGACGATAATTGCAATAGCGATAGCCCAAAAGGCGATGCGAAGCCGACGGCGACGCAGTTGCGATGGCGGCGTGATGTAGTCGTCTTCGTCGTCGAAGTCGTCATTGTTGACGTTGCGTTCTTGCTGTTTGGCTTTGTCGGCTTCGACGGGTGTATCGGTTTCGACGACGTCGTCGAATTCGTCGTCGATGATTTCGTTGTCGTTTTCGAAGTTATTGTCGATTTTCAGTCCCATAACACTTAGCCTTTTATCGTTTTTATTAATCGTTTTTGATTTGTCGTTTCTTGCCGGTTGCTGCTATATATATGTAAGAATATATGCCGAGGAGGATGAGTAGCAGGGTCTGGGAGCCCCAAACGAGCATAGCGAAAGCCGATGCGTTAGGGTCGGGCGATGCCATCGAGAATTTGCCGACGCCGTAGAGCGACAGGCCGAAAATGATGGCGATATGCCAAGCGCCGAGACCGCCGTTGGTGGGTATGCCCATGCTGATGCTGCTGAGTGTGAAGCACACCAGAGCGCAGACGATGCCCAGTGAGGATGTGAATTCGAAGGCGAAAAATGCCACGTAGAGTTGGGTAAAGTAGCATCCCCAAATGAGTGCGGTAAAGAGGAGGAAACGCCATTTGTGCTCCATCTTTGCTATTCCGGCGAATCCTTGCCAGAGGTTTGAGATGAATTCGCTGATTTTGCCGATGATGCGGTTGCTGCGCCCGAAGCGGAACACGGCGTAGACCGCTACAGCGACTGCCACAACGGCTATCCATAGCCAGGGCGAATTAATCATATTCCAAATGCTGTCTTTGACTTGCGGGAAGGTGGTGAAAAACTTGTCGAACGCCGGACCGGCAAGCAGTACGGCAATGAAGGTGATAAGCAGCACGGTAGCCGTGTCGGAGAGACGGTCGGCAACCATCGAGCCGACGACCTTGGTAAACGGGGCATTCTCACGGCGAGCAATGTAGCCGCATCGCCACACCTCGCCCAGTCGCGGGAATATGAGGTTGACGGCGTAGGTCCCGAAAATCGACACGATGAGCGCGCCGATTGGCGCATCGATGTCCAGCGCACGCAACTGCAAGCGCCAGCGATAGGCGCGGAAGATGTGGCTGAACGTGCTGATTATCAGCATGACACCAATCCAGGTGTAGTCGACGTTGTAGCGCAAAATCTTACGCATTTCGTTCATGTCGACATTTTCGTATAGCCAATAGAAGAGGCAAACGCCGATGGCAATTGGTACGCCTATTTTGATGACGTAGCCTAATATCTTTTTTAGAGTAGCTTTCAATGTTGTAGTTGTTTTAAATGTCGTTTTGTTTGATGTATTAGGCAAAAGTACGCAAAAAGCGTGGAAAAATCAACGTTCGCCCTTGTTTTCTGCAAAAGTTTGTGGCTAAGAAGGGCGAAGGACTGCCGAAAAACAACCCAAAAGCGGCTGCCGTTGCAAAAACTCGCTGTCGATTGTTCGTTTTTCCAACCTTTTTGTTTACCTTTGCCTAAGTTTTTGTCAGGAAAAATGACAAAACGGTGAAATAATGAAGAAATGACCAATTTAAGTGTAAATATCAACAAAGTAGCCACTATCCGCAATGCCCGCGGAGGCAATGTGCCTAACGTAGAGAAGTTTGCCCTCGACTGTGAGCGCTTCGGTGCCGACGGCATCACGGTGCATCCGCGTCCCGACGAGCGTCACATCAAGCAGAACGACGTCTTTGCGCTCAAGCCGGTGTTGAAGACGGAGTTTAATATCGAAGGTTATCCTTCGGAAGCATTTATGGACTTGGTCTGCAAGATTAAGCCGGCTCAAGTAACGCTCGTGCCCGATGCTCCCGACACAGTGACTTCGAATCACGGATGGGACGTTGAGCCGAATATCGAATTTCTGACGCAAATCGTCGACCGACTGAAAGAGAAAGGCATTCGCACAAGCATCTTCGTCAATCCCGACGAGAAAGACATCTTGTTGGCATCGCGCACAGGTGCCGACCGCGTCGAACTCTATACAGAGCCCTACGCCACGATGTACGGCTCCGACCGCGAGGCAGCCGTCGCTCCTTACGTCAAAGCGTCGACCGTGGCTCATAACTGCGGTTTGGGCGTCAATGCCGGACACGACCTGAACCTCGAAAATTTGGCATTTTTCCGCCAAC
This sequence comes from Bacteroidales bacterium, assembly GCA_004555955.1. Classification (GTDB taxonomy): domain Bacteria; phylum Bacteroidota; class Bacteroidia; order Bacteroidales; family Muribaculaceae; genus Limisoma. The sequence continues at coordinate 3,324 of SFJG01000116.1, forward strand.
GCTTGCCTTATCTCAACGAAGTGTCGATTGGTCATGCACTCATCTCCGACGCTCTCTATTTGGGCATTGAAGAAACTATCAAGCAATACAAAAACTGTCTGAAATAAACTCATAAACGTATGATTAACAATATTTTGTCTGCCATAATGCTGCAAACCGCAGCCGTCGGCGCCGAACCCGTTGCAGAGCAAGAACTTTCGGTGTGGGATTTGTGCCTCAAAGGAGGTTTCATCATGATTCCGCTATTGATATTGTCGCTGGTGAGCATCTACATCTTTGTGGAGCGCTACTTGGCGTTGCGCAAAGCCGCAGCCGACGACGTTACGTTTATGAAGCGTATCAAAGACTATATCCACGACGGCGAAGTGGAAAGTGCCGAAAATCTTTGCAAGAAGACCGACACACCGTATGCACGGCTCATCGGTAAAGGCATATCGCGCATCGGACGCCCGATGAACGACGTGCTTGTTGCCATCGAAAACGTCGGCAATATCGAGGTTGCGCGCCTCGGCAAGGGCTTTACCTGGCTTGCAACGACAGCCGCCGGCGCACCGATGCTCGGCTTCCTCGGCACGGTAACCGGTATGGTAAAAGCGTTCTTCTCGCTTGCGAGTGCGGGCAATAGCGCCAACATCTCAATCCTAGCCGGCGGTATCTACGAGGCGTTGGTGACCACCGTAGCCGGTCTTGTCGTTGGCATTATCGCGCTGTTTGCTTACAACTATCTTACTGCGCGCGTCAACCACATTATGAACCAACTCGAAAACAAAACAATGGAATTTATGGACCTGCTCAACGAGCCGGCATCTAAATAAACATTTGAAATGGCTTTAAAACGACAACACGGCATACTCGATTCGTTCAGCATGGCTTCGATGACCGATGTCATTTTCTTGCTCCTTATATTCTTTATGGTCACCTCCACCTTTGTCTTTCCGACTGCCTTGGAAGTGAAGTTACCGCAAAGTTCGGAGCAAACCGTCATCAAGCCCGGCACGAAAGTCTATATCGACAAAGACCAACAGCTCTTTGCCTCGTTTGGCGACACCGAGCCGCAACCCATCGAAGGCGACCAACTCTTGGCGTTCTTGCAACTCACGCAGCAGCAAGACTCCACGCAATTCATCGCCCTCTATGCCGACGAGGCGGTGCCTTACGGCAAAATCGTCGAAGTGCTCGACCTTACGGCGCGGCATAATCTAAAGATGGTGCTCGCCACCAAGCCTGCCGCTGTCAACGATGCCCGTATGGCAGCCAAAGAGCCGCAACAATCCACGACTACCGACAACTAACATTCCGTAACAATGGACGATAACAAGCGCAAAATCATAGCCGGAACGGTTGCCCTGCTACTCCACGTGGCGGTGGCTCTGCTACTTGTGCTCTGCTATCTCCACTATCCGCCCACCGACGAGCCGCTCCCTGAGCCTGCTCAGCAGACCTATATCACCTTCGGGGGCGAATTTGTTGCCTTGGGCAATGTAGATGTGCCGGCAGCCAACGACCAACCGGCGCCGAGTCAATCCGTCGACGACAACACTTCTGCCGACGCCGACGAACTCGCCGACCACGGTCCCGCAGGCGAAGGCACTGCGCTGGCGTCGTCGACCAACGAGTCGCCTATGCAGACCAAGCCGAAAGCTTCCGGCCCGACGAAAGAGCAACTCGAAGAAGAGGCACGCCGCGCCGAGGCTAAACGCGAACAAGAGCGTAAGCAAAACGAAAGCAACAGAATCAACAGCGACATACAGAACGCCTTCAAAGGGTCGGGCAGCGGTCAGAGCGGCTCGCCCAACGGCAATGCGTCGACAGGCGCTCTGAAAGGTCAGCCGGGGCACACTCTCGGACCCGGCTACACCCTCGCTTCGTGGGGCAAGCCCTCAAGCGGCTACGATGGAGAAATTGTCATAAAGGTTCGTGTGAACAGCCTGGGACAAGTCATCGAAGCAACCTATCTCCGAGGAACGGGCGCTGCAGCGGCGAATCGGCAAGTCCGACGTTCGTGCGAGCAAGCATCGCTTAGCTCGCGCTTCTCCGTGCCTAAAAATGCTACCGGCGACAAGGTCGGAACAATTATCTGGCGTTTTGAGTAACATATTGTTACTTCCTTGTGAGAAATTCTTTGTATTTCAGTACTTTCCTTTTAAATTTTTGGAAATATTCTAATTTTGCGGCTCATTTTTTCGTGAGTTTGCTAATAGTATAAAAAATATTCGTATATTTGCATAAAAATTCCCAAAACCGCGAAATAACATATAAAACACTA
>SFJG01000023.1 GCA_004555955.1 Bacteroidales bacterium
CCCGGCTACCGAGAAATACCTGCAAGAGATAGGCAGGGAACCCTTAATTTCTGTAGATGAAGAAATTATACTTGCAGAAAAGATTAGAAACGGCGACGAACGGGCACTCAACAAACTGATTAACGCTAATCTCCGATTTGTGGTTTCGGTAGCTAAACAATACCAAAACCAAGGTTTGACATTGCCCGACCTTATCCAAGAAGGCAACCTTGGATTGATTAAAGCGGCACAAAAATTTGACGAAACACGCGGTTTTAAGTTTATTTCTTATGCTGTATGGTGGATTCGTCAATCGATTTTGCAAGCTCTGGCTGAGCAATCGCGCATAGTTCGCCTACCGCTCAACCAAGTAGGCTCTCTTAACAAGATAAACAAAGCGCTTGCCAAATTCGAGCAAGAAAACCAACGCCGTCCCTCTCCTGAAGAATTGGCTAAGGACCTCGACATTCCCGTTGAGAAAATCGTGGAAACGCTTAAAGTTTCCGGTCGTCAAACTTCGATAGATGCCCCCTTTGCCGAAGGCGAAGAAAACAGCCTTATCGATGTGCTTTCCGATGACAGCGCACCGACTACCGACTCTACTCTCACAAAAGAATCGCTCTCGACAGAAGTCGACCGTGCTCTCAACCTCTTACAAGAGCGCGAACGCGAAATCTTGAAGATGGCGTTCGGTATCGGTTGCCAAGAAATGACACTCGAAGAAATTAGCGCAAAGTTTGAACTCACTCGCGAACGTGTCCGTCAGATTAAAGAGAAAGCGATAATGAAACTCAAGGGACAAAAGAGCAAAATACTCAAGTCATACCTCGGCTAACATTTTTACAAATCCTTGTTGGATTTTCAGACATCACACCCCAAAAGTCCTAACCTCGACTTTTGGGGTGTATTATGTATAAAATCATTCGAAAAAAAGACAATCTTCCTGCTCGAGTAGCTTCCGTTTGGCTGCACGACCTCCTCTGTAGCCGGATAACGACCGATTGCTACCGATAATGCGATGACAGGGTACGAAAATCGACATCACATTTGCTCCAATAGCATTTGCTACCGCACGAACAGCCTTCGGCATGCCTATTCTTCGTGCTAATTCTCCGTAAGAAATCGTCTTGCCGAAAGGGATGTTCAGCAATTCGTTCCACACTGTTTTATGAAATTCTGTTCCGACAAACAACAACGGCACATCAAACTTCGCGCGTCGTCCGGCAAAATACTCATCAAGTTGCGCTACGGCAGTTTCTATCACTACCGACGGTCCGTCGTCAAACTCTGCATTCAACAATCTTTTCAACCTTCGTTCCGCTGAGTCGCGACGTTTCGCCGCTTGCCAATCGCACAAGCACAGCCTGTCGCCAAACGAGCCGAGCAACAACACGCCATACGGCGACTCATAGCTTTTAATCTTGATTGTGTTGCACTGCATATAATTCGGGGACGAGTTCTAAACGTCACATTCAGTTCGCAGGAAGTGGTGCGAGGCATGACATTCTTGCAAAGAATGGTCAATTAGCCAATGTCGATTAGCAAGCTCGGAAATCACCGTCATTTCGTGCGAAACAACGATAACGGTCGCCGTTTTCGAGATTTGTTCGACAATCTTATAAATTTGTTCGACGAAATTTCGGTCGATATACGAGAGAGGCTCATCGAGCACAACTACCGAAGGGTGGCTTATGATTGCCCGCCCCAACAAGGCGCGCTGGAGTTGTCCGCCCGAAAGAGCGCCGATGACACGTTGGCGCAAATCAGCAATGCCCATCAGCTCAAGAGTATCATCGATTTGACGCTTTGTTTCTGCCGAATAACCGCCGCGAAGGTTTCGCCGGTCGGCAAACAGCCCGGAGGCAACGACCTCTTCTACTGTTATAGGGAAACGGCTGTCGATGTTGTTCTTTTGGGGCAAATAGCCAAACGACAGAGTTTCGACCGAGTTGCCATCGCGGAAATATTCCACAGAGCCTTTAGTAGGTTTGAGCAACTTCAACAACACTTTCAGCAGCGAACTCTTACCGCCGCCATTTGGACCGGTGATGGCAACAAAGTCGCCATCGTTTATCGAGAGCGAAACATCGGCAAGCACCGGCGTCGAGCCATAATCTATGGTCAACCCCGTGCCGCGAATGATTGTTTTATCATTGAGCGATTGCATCTGCTATTCTTTCGATTTCTGTTTTCCAATTATACGACAAAGGATTGATTTCAACAACCTTAGCCCCGATTTCAGCATTCACAGCCGCAGCCTGTGCCGAATCCATATCTTTCTGCAAGAAGAAAACGGTTGCCCCACTCGACTTTGCCAAATCAATCTTGTCTTGAACGTGTTTCAATGGCGACTCCTTACCTTCGTATTCTATGCTTATCTGCTGCAGACCATAGTCGCGAGCGAAGTAGCTCAACGACGGATGCCACACCAAGAAAGCCTTACCGCGGCAATCTGCAAGCTTGGCATCGAGTTGCGACTGCAATTCGTTGAGTTCTGCAGTGAAATTTCGTAAGTTTTCGTCAAAGATTTCCGCCCCGTCGGGGTCGAGCTCGCACAATGCCGCATGGATATTTGTTACAATAATCTTGGCATTGACAACCGATGTCCATATATGGGGGTCCGTACCGTGGTCGTCGTCGGCATCAAAATGATGACATCCTTCGAGCATAGACACTCCGCGCGACAAATCGTAAGACTTTATATTCGGATTATATTCAGTAATTTTACCGCGAATCGCAGTTTCAAAGCCGAGTTTACCCATAAAAAAGTAAGCAGAACTCTTTTCGAGCAACATCATATTCGCCATAGATGGTTCATATGTCTCGGGGCTTCCCCCTTTGTCGAGCATACATCGCACCTTGAACCGGTCGCCGGCAATCTTCTCGACAAAATAGCGTTGCGGTTCTATACTGACAGTAATTATAGGCTTAGTAGCATCTCCTTTTCCGGAACAAGACATCAATAACACCATCGCTAATAAAAAGAAATATAACTTTTTCATCATCATAAACAAATTTTAAATTTCACAACAAAAATCGTGCCGAATTATTCGGTCACACCATAGACGTCAGCCTTTATGCGCAAAATGCGGTCATCGTCGGCACCCTTAAGGCAAATATCGCCATGTGTCATAAGCATAAGCCTCATTGCGTTTCGGTCTCGACTGTAAGGCGGCTGAACATATTCGATATCCTCTGCCGGGCGAAAACCATTGCGCTCGTAGAAGCCGATTCGACGCCGCGAAAGGTCGTCTTCCGGAGGCTCTACCTCAATAATCATCGGCAGAGCCATTCTGCGAATCAGCTCCGTAAGATAGCGAGCTCCCCGACCGCCGTTACGCATCCGTTCTTCGACGGCGAAATGCTCCAAATAGCAGAAGCTATCCCAACGCCAACAACTTGCGAATCCGGCAAACTCGCCTTCCTCAAGAAATGCATAGACCGAAAAACGGCTTTCCGGGTCGGCGAGCAAACGCAAAAAATCTTCAAAATCACGCCGTTCGTCACGAGGAAACGCTGACTCATATAGGTTGTGAATATTATCAATTATAATATTTTTAACAGAAATTTCTTCAATTTTCATTCGTAGAACCAAATAAAATGATTAATTTTGTTTGTTGAAATAAAAACATACTGCTAAAATACAAAATAAATCCTATATGGCAAATTCTCAATTGGATTCATTGGATTACAAAATCCTTGAAATGCTATCGGCAAATGCACGAAAGCCTTATCTTGAAATCGCTCGCGAATGCAATGTATCTGGTGCCGCAATTCACCAACGCATTCAGAAACTCTACTCCATCGGAGTAATTACAGGTTCGGAATCGCTCATCGACCCGTCAACAGTAGGCTACGACACTTGCGCCTACATCGGTTTCTTTCTTAAAGACCCGTCGCAGTTCGACCAAGTCATTGAACGACTGAAAAAAATCCCCGAAGTCGTTGAATGTCACATCACCACCGGTCAGTACGATATGTTCATCAAGATTTATGCAAAGAACAACCGACATCTCATGAGCATTATCCACGGAAAACTTCAGAATCTCGGGTTGGCAAGAACAGAGTCGCTTATTTCATTCAAGGAAGTGTTCAAACGCCAAATCCCTATTACTCCGGAAGAGGAAGAATAGCAACTATGATTGACACGAGCGAATTACTTTCCAACTGTCTCGCAATGGCTAAAGAAGCTGGGAAAATCCAGATGGAACTCTTCCGCAGCAGCCACCTTAACATCCGGACAAAATACAACGAAAGCGACGTCGTTACCGACGCCGACAAACGTTCGGAACAACTGATAATTTCAACCATCAAAGCAAAATACCCGACGCATTCGATTCTTTCTGAAGAATCGGGTGCGTCGACTTGCAACAGCGACTACCGTTGGGTGATAGACCCGCTCGACGGCACAACGAGCTATAGTAACGGGCTGCCACATTTTTCAGTATCGATTGGCGTCGAATATCGCGGGGAAACCATTGTCGGTGTGGTTTATGCGCCCTATCTCGATGAGTGTTTCTATGCCGTAAAAGGCGAAGGCGCATATCTCAACGGCAAACGAATTACTCCCGGCAATAAGACGAGCCTCCGACAAGCGGTTGTTGCCACCGGATTTCCCGTCGACAAAGACACTACTTCCGACAACAACCTTGACAATTTCAGCCGCGTGCTGCCACGAGTCAGAGACGTGCGCCGCCTCGGCTCGGCGGCTATCGACACTTGCTATGTTGCAGCAGGGTTTCTTGACGCTTATTGGGAACTAAATCTTCATGAATGGGACGTGTGCGCTGCTTTGCTTATTGCCAAAGAATCAGGTGCAAAAGTCGACAACTTCAGGCACGACCGCAACATATCCATCCTCGTGGCACCGCCGACACTAATGCCGCTCATCCGACCACTGATTTCGGATAAGCCTGCCGTCTAAGGAACGCGCTCTAACGTTTGCCTCGGCTACTCAACATTCGGCTTATATTGTTGTATATCAAGCCATAGATTGTCATGCAAGCATACACTCCGAAAAACAGCAACAAGCACCAACCAATAAACTCGACACCGTCAAACCGATAATCAAAATTCAGCAATTGATTGCGCAACTTAATCCAAAAATACGGAGATTTGTGAAGCAGATAGACCCAAAACGAAGCCGCAGCAAGACGATTTATGATACTATTGTTAAATTCTCGACCGACAGCAAAAGTCAAGAACAGAGCTACCGACGATGCAAGCACAAACGGAGAATTGTAGGCTAAAGCTTTATCATAAGGCAAAAACATCGCCGAAACAAACACGCAAGCAGTAGCTAAAAGATACATAATAAAATACGCATACGACGAGATTCTTTGCAACTGAAGCATGAATCTCTGCAATGTCCGCCCGATGAAGTACACATAGACAAGTTGCATCATGCAATAACCGGTAGGATTAACCTTCCCCGACCAATACCAACCGAGGTAGACATTTAAGAATGTCAACACCAACAACATACCCAACATCCGTCGCGACGTAAGCACATCACATCCGGCATTGATAAAAGGACTTAGGACGAAAAGCCCCAAATAAGCAGGCACGAACCACAAGTCGGTGTTGGAATAAATGCGAACGGCATCCCATAGCGACTGTAGCGATGTTTCGCCGGTTTCTACCCATTGGTAAGCCCAAACCGTCAATGACGCAACAAGACAAATGGTTGTAAATCGCAGCAAACCGCGCACCGAAAAATGTATGCTGAAAAAACCGGAAATAAGCACAAAACAGTTTACGCCGACAATCATCAATACCTCGAGCAACTCCTTTGCGACCATCGTTGACGTTGGATGCCGTAATTCTTCACACGATGGCAATCCGAAAGTGGCGCCAACAAAATGGACGCCTAAAACCATCATCATACTCAATATCCTTAGCAGCTCTATACGGCTGTTACGTACACTCTTTGTCATAAGAACAAAACTGTTTGACTAAAAAGCTTCGCCAATACTAAACACAAACCCACCGGTGGTTTTACCCATACCGTAATCGATACGACCGTTGAGGTTGTGTTTTAGTTCCACACGAAGTCCGACGCCAAAGTTAGGCAAAAAATTCTCTTTACCCAAATTCCCGTAATCGGAAAAAACCGCCCCAACGCCAAACCAAGCGGCGCAACCGAATCGGCTATATATATGCTGACGCAGTTCAAGCTGGCTCGACACCATACAGTTGTCGACAAAACGTCCGGCATAATATCCTCGCATTCGGACACCACCGCTACCGAGAGCCTCGCGCAACGACCAAGGGGTTTCCTGGCTGTTGTAACTTTCGTACAAATCGAACGCCAGCAGACCGCCTTTCCACAACCGCTGATAACAGTTGAATGTAAGCGTCGAATTAATTAGAGTACGGTCAAAGCCGCTCAAAAATTGAGGTCGTATAAGTGTGCGTAACGTCAAGTTTCGTCCGCGCGTCGGATTGGGGATGAAATCGCGCGTGTCATATTGAAACGTAAAGCCGAGCCCAGTGAAAAATTGATGAGTATCTTGACCTCTTAAATAAGAAATATCGTCAATCGACTTCACATAACTGTAATTCACATCAAGAGCAAGTCCGAGGAAAATAGGACCTTTAAGGTTGTATACGAGGTCGGTATTCAACTTAAACTGCTGCCGAGTCCATTCTATCGTCGGATTCTCATTACAGTCGTAAAAAGAAATGCCCCAGAAGTCAAGCGGCGAATAAGTGAACTCCATTTTATAGGATTGGCGCAGTTTTCTCCCGGGATACATAATATTACCATAGGCCGACAGCGAACAAACCTTTTTCAACGTCACATTGCCAATAAGCGTCACGTCGGACGGAGCCATAATCGAATCGGTCTTATCCAATCGGAACAAGCCCGTAGCACCACCGCCAATACCGAAACTTCCTTCGCGAGTATACGATGGCATAACGATAAAGTTGATGTCTAACTTTTTATCGAATGTATGGTCTTCGTTGCCGGAAATCAGTCCGTCAAGGTAGGTAGTAAACTTGTTCTGACGTTTAAAGATTTGCGAGAATATTCCCGGAGTCGGTTGTTTACGCAATTCTGCGGGAATAAGACTGTCGACATTCAGCGAGTCGGCAGGCACGAACTCTTGCGCCAACGCTACCGTCGACACAATCAATGCAACTAATAAAGTCAGTATCCGCAAAAATGACATAGTCTTTCTTCAAATCGTCGGCAAAGGTACAAATATCGAACATACTCACCAAACCACTACATCTGACATTCAACGAAAAAATGGCTAAGTGACCAAGTTTTTAAACAAATCGAACAAATATCTACATCTTTTACGACATACATCTCTATGTCTCCATATCAAAAACTTAATAGTTATTTTGTTTTAATCACCATTTTAAGTAATTTCGCAAAAAAATCAAGAGAATATGACATTTGAGCCATTGGCAGAACGGCTTCGACCGAAGTCGCTCGACGACTATATAGGACAAAAGCACTTGGTAGGCGAGGGACGTATCTTGCGACGCATGATAGAGTCAGGAAGCATCTCGTCGTTCATTCTATGGGGACCTCCGGGTGTAGGAAAGACGACACTGGCACGAATCATAGCTTCGCAAGTTAATGCCCCGTTCTACACACTTTCGGCGGTGAGTGCCGGAGTCAAGGAAGTGCGCGACGTGCTCAATCGTTGCGTGTCTGATAGCCATAGCGTATTTGTCAAGCACCGCCCTATTCTGTTTATCGACGAAATACACCGTTTCAATAAGTCGCAACAAGACTCGCTGCTCGGAGCTGTCGAAAACGGCACGGTGTCGCTTATAGGAGCAACTACCGAAAATCCTTCGTTCGAAATCATTCGTCCACTATTGTCAAGAGCACAAGTCTACGTGCTCAATCCGCTGACCGACGACGACCTCAAAGAGTTGCTCGACAACGCCATCCATCGCGACACGCTACTCAACCAAAGAGAAGTCGTTGTGGAAGAAAGCGATGCCCTATTCCAATACGCCGGAGGCGATGCTCGTAAACTACTAAATATCATCGACTTAATCTACCAATCGGTTGGAGAAAACGAACCGATGGTAATCAACAATGCGATAGTTACGGAGCGGCTTCAACAAAATCCGGCAGCATACGACAAAAACGGAGAAATGCACTACGACATCATCTCCGCCTTTATAAAATCGGTAAGAGGGAGCGACCCGGACGCGGCTATCTATTGGCTTGCGCGGATGATTGAAGGCGGCGAAGACCCGGCATTCATCGCCCGAAGGCTCGTCATACTTGCTTCGGAAGACATAGGCTTGGCTAATCCAAACGCACTTCTATTGGCAAATGCCACCTTCGACACTCTGCAGAAAATTGGCTGGCCCGAAGGGAGGATTCCGTTGGCGGAATGCACTATCTATCTGGCTGCGTCGCCCAAAAGCAATTCCGCTTATCTTGCCATCAATTCGGCACTCGACTATGTGTCAAAAACCGGCAATCAACCCGTTCCGCTACACTTGCGCAATGCACCGACAAAACTTATGAAAGACTTGGGATACGGCACCGATTACAAATATCCGCACGTGTTTCCAAACCATTTTGTGCATCAGCAATACCTACCTGACGCTTGCAACGGAATACGCTTTTGGAATCCGGACAGCAATCCGCAGGAAGCAAAATTGGCAGAACGTCTATCATCGCTGTGGCACAAATAACGTCAATTTTTTGCAAACAGAACAAATATTTCCGCGGTGTTGAAAACAAAATGACGACCCCATATTCGTAATGTCGAAGAAATTGAGTAATTTTGCAAAAGAATAAAAAAATCAGAAATGACAGAAACACCACTACTACAGCGTCTTGACGGTATTGACGCACGATTTGAAGAGGTAAGCCTGCTTATCACCGACCCTTCGGTTATTAACGACATGAAACGCTTTGTCAAGCTCACCAAAGAATATAAAGACTTGGAACGACTGACAAAAGTAACAAATCGATACAAACAAATGTTGCGCGACATCGATGAGGCAAAAGAAGTGCTCGAAAGCGAAAGCGACCCCGATATGCGCGAACTTGCCAAAGAAGAACTTGACAGCAACACGGCAAAACTCCCCGAAATAGAAGAGGAAATCAAACTTCTGCTCATTCCTGCCGACCCGGAAGACGACAAAAACGTCATTCTCGAAATTCGTGGCGGTACGGGTGGCGACGAAGCTGCCATCTTCGCCGGCGACTTGTTTAGAATGTACTCGAAATATTGCGAGTCGAAAGGCTGGAAACTCGAAGTGATGAGCTACAGCGAAGGCGCTGCCGGTGGATTTAAGGAAATTATCAGCTCAGTGACCGGCGAAAAAGTTTATGGCACTTTAAAATACGAATCCGGAGTACACCGTGTGCAACGCGTTCCGGCAACCGAAACACAGGGTCGCGTTCATACCTCGGCAGCATCTGTGGCTGTCTTGCCCGAAGCCGAGCCTTTCGACGTTGAAATCAACGAAGGCGAAATCAAATGGGATACGTTCCGTAGCGGTGGCGCCGGCGGTCAGAACGTCAACAAAGTAGAATCAGGCGTCCGACTTCGTTACAATTGGAAAAACCCCAACACCGGAATTGTAGAAGAAATCTTGATAGAATGTACGGAAACTCGCGACCAACCGAAGAACAAAGAACGGGCTTTGGCGCGTCTGCGTACGTTTATCTACGACAAAGAGCATCAAAAATACGTTGACGACATCGCTTCTCGACGCAAGACGATGGTTTCGACCGGCGACCGCTCCGCAAAGATTCGCACCTACAACTATCCGCAAGGTCGTATTACAGACCACCGCATAAACTACACAATCTACAACTTGTCGGCATTTATGGACGGCGACATCCAAGACTGCATCGACAACCTGATTGTGGCTGAAAATGCAGAAAAACTTAAAGAAACGGAATTATAAATTTACATTATTTGGTTATGAACCGCCAACAACTAATTGAAACAATACGCCGCAAGAAATCGTTTCTATGCGTAGGGCTCGACACGGATTTGGCAAAGATTCCGCAACATTTGCTCGAAGCCGACGACCCGATTTTTGAGTTCAACAAAGCAATCATCGATGCCACTGCGCAATATGCTATAGCATTTAAGCCGAATCTGGCATTTTATGAATGCTACGGCGTAAGCGGTTGGTTGGCTTTCGAAAAAACCGTCGACTATATCAAAACCAACTATAGCGACACGATGGTGATAGCCGATGCCAAACGCGGCGACATTGGCAACACCTCGAAAATGTATGCAAAATGCTTCTTCGAGCAGAGCAAAGTAGACGCCCTTACGGTAGCTCCTTATATGGGAGAAGACAGCATAACTCCGTTTTTAGGCTATGACAGTCGTTGGGTCGTTGTGCTCGGATTGACATCCAACAAAGGCTCTCACGACTTCCAACTCATTACGGATGCAAACGGCACTCCCCTATTCGAGACAATAATGAGAAAAGTTGCATCATGGGGCACGCCCGACAACATCATGTTTGTTGTCGGTGCAACTCAAGGCAAAATGTTTGAGCAAATCCGACAAATCGTGCCCGACCACTTCCTACTCGTGCCCGGCGTAGGAGCACAAGGCGGCAGCTTGGAAGAAGTGGCTCGCTACGGCTTGACCACCGACTGCGGACTGATTGTCAATTCATCTCGCGGAATAATTTATGCTTCCGACGGCACCGACTTTCCACAAGCCGCAGCCGAAAAAGCCCGAGAAATCCAATCGGAGATGCAAAAAATTCTAAACGATAAAAAAATCATTTGATTTTAAGATATTTTGTTAATTTTATTTCCAAAAATTCAGTACCTTTGGGTGCATAAAAAAACGAACAACTATTTTTAAATTATATTCAATATGACAATCGACAAGTATAATTTTGCTGGTAAAAAAGCGATTGTGCGCGTAGACTTCAACGTGCCATTGGATGAAAACGGAAAAATCACCGACGATACACGTATCCGCGGTGCTCTTCCCACATTGAAAAAAATCTTAGCCGACGGTGGTAGCCTTATCATTATGTCGCATATGGGCAAGCCTAAAGGCAAAGTCAATCCGAAGTTCTCTCTCGGTCAAATCAAAGATGCAGTAGCAGCCGCTCTCGGTGCAGACGTTAAGTTTGCTCCCGACTGTGCTAAAGCAGCCGACGACGCTGCAGCTCTCAAACCGGGAGAAGTGCTCTTGCTCGAAAACCTCCGCTTCTATCCCGAAGAAGAAGGCAAGCCCGTTGGCATCGACAAAGAAGACCCTGCTTACGAAGAGGCTAAGAAAGCAATGAAAGCCAGCCAAAAAGAATTTGCAAAAACTTTGGCAAGCTATGCAGACTGCTACGTAAACGATGCATTCGGAACAGCACACCGCAAACACGCTTCAACAGCTGTTATTGCCGACTACTTCGATGCCGACAACAAGATGCTCGGCTACCTTATGGAAAAAGAAGTAACAGCAGTCAACAATATCCTTAGCGACATCAAGCGTCCGTTTACCGCAATCATGGGTGGCTCGAAGGTTTCGACAAAAATCGGCATTATCGAGAATCTTATGGACAAGGTTGACAACCTTATCCTCTGCGGTGGTATGACCTACACATTCGCTAAAGCACAAGGCGGCCACATCGGCAACTCAATCGTTGAAGACGACAAGCTCGACCTCGCTCTTTCTATCATCGAAAAAGCAAAACAAAAAGGCGTAAACCTCGTGCTCGGTACAGACTGTGTTGCTGCCGACGATTTCAAAAACGAAGCAAATACACAAGTTGTGCCCGCAAACGCTATCCCCGATGGTTGGGAAGGCTTGGATGCAGGTCCCGAAACTCGCAAAGCATTTGCCAACGCAATCAAAGACGCAAAGACAATCCTTTGGAATGGTCCTGCCGGCGTATTCGAATTCGACAACTTCACTGCCGGTTCGCGCGCTATTGCTGACGCAATCGTTGAAGCAACCGAAAAAGGCGCATTCTCGCTCGTTGGCGGTGGCGACTCTGTTGCTTGCGTAAATAAGTTCGGTTTGGCTGACAAAGTATCGTACGTGTCAACCGGTGGCGGCGCACTCCTCGAAGCTATCGAAGGTAAGATTCTTCCCGGTATCGCAGCCATTAAGGGTTAAAAAACTTTAAATAACACAAAAAGCGCGTTTCTCAACAGAGAAATGCGCTTTTTTTATTTGAAAAATAAACGCTTTCGAAAAATAAATTAGTAATTTTGTCGTGAAAACAAAACGACGGCATCGAATGAGGTCAAACCCATGTCCCTGCGGTCAGTTGTTTCTTGTGTGCAAAGAGTTGCCACACCCCGGGCATTACCTTTTACGAAAGCTGCCAATACCTTGGTAAAAGACTGATGCAAAGATAAATAATTCATTAAATCGATAAATAAAACACAATTAAATTCTAAACTCATATTTTAATTATGGCAGAAAACAGAGAAAAATTGTTCGACCAATTTGCACCGGTTTCTACCGAAACGTGGAAAGCGAAAGTAGTCGCAGACCTTAAAGGTGCCGATTTCGACAAGAAATTGGTATGGCGAACAAATGAAGGCTTCAATGTTCAGCCGATGTATGGAGCAGAAGACATTGAGAATTTCAAAACAACTGATTCTAATCCGGGAGAATACCCGTTTATTCGCGGAACTCGCACAGACAACGAATGGCTCATTCGCCAAGACATCGTAGTCGAAGACGTTAAGCAAGCCAACGAAAAAGCTCTCAACGTTCTTTCCAGAGGTGCTAATTCTATAGGCTTCAAAATCAAACGTGATGCTCTTTGCATCAAATGCGTTAAAATTCTTCTCAACGGCATTGATTTGGAGAAAGTAGAAATCAACATCGATTCTTGCCCGCGTCAAGCAGTTGACAATCTTAAAGCTCTTGTAGAGTACGTTGTTGAAGAAGGCAAAGCAGACGTGTTCAAAGGCTCTGTAAAATTCGACCCGTTCGTACGTCTTCTCAAGCATGGTGTTGATGCCGACATCGACATTAAAGCCGTTGCTAAGCAATTGGTTGAAATTGCAGCGCCCGTTAAAGGCTTGAAAATCTTCACTGTCGACTCTGTCCTCCTGAGCGATGCCGGTGCTTATATCGCACAAGAAATCGGTATGGCTCTCGCTTGGGGTAACGAATGGATGGCTCAACTCACCGAAGCAGGTTTGACTGCCGACGAAGCCGCTAAGCGTATCAAATTCAACATGGGCATTTCGTCGAACTACTTTATGGAAATTGCAAAATTCCGTGCTGCTCGTATGCTTTGGGCTCAAATCGTAAAACAATACAATCCCGAATGCGATTGCTCTTGCAAGATGGCTGTTCACGCTGCAACATCAAAATTCAATCAAACAGTCTTCGACGCTCACGTCAACCTGCTCCGCACACAAACAGAGACAATGTCGGCAGCACTCGCCGGCGTGGATTCAATCACTGTCACTCCGTTTGATGCTCAATACAAAACTCCGGACGAATTCTCTGAAAGAATTGCACGCAATCAACAACTCCTTCTCAAAGAAGAAAGCCACCTTGACAAAATTACCGACCCGGCAGGCGGTTCATACTATGTAGAAACTCTTACTGTTTCGCTTGCTGACGTTGCTTGGAAATTATTCATCGAAATCGAAGACAAAGGCGGTTTCTACGCAGCTGAGAAAGAAGGTTGGATTCAACAACAAATCATCGACTCATCAGTTAAACGCCACAACGATATGGCACGTCGTAAAGAGTCGCTCCTCGGCACTAACCAATTCCCGAACTTCAACGAAATTGCAGGCAACAAGATTGAACTCACCGACGGTTGCAAATGCGGTTGCGCTCATAAAGCCAATGCAGCCAACGCAGTTGCTTCAATTCCGACAACGCGTATGGCAAGCGATTTCGAAGCGCTTCGCCTGGCTACCGAGCACGCTGCAAACCGTCCGAAAGTGTTTATGCTCACTATCGGCAACCTCGCTATGCGTCTTGCTCGCTCTCAATTCTCTGCCAACTTCTTTGCTTGTGCAGGTTATGAAATCATCGACAATCTCGGTTTCGATACCGTTCAACAAGGAATCGATGCCGCTATCGAGAAAAAAGCCGACATCGTTGTGCTCTGCTCGTCGGACGACGAATATGCAGAACTCGCACCTGAAGCTTTCAAAGCGCTCAATGGTCGTGCCGAATTTGTTGTAGCCGGCGCTCCCGCTTGCACCGAAGACCTTCAGAAATTGGGAATCAACAACTTTATTCACGTGCGTAGCAATGTTCTCGAAACCTTGCAGGCTTTTAACGCTAAACTTTTAAAATAACTGTGCGATGAGACCAAATTTCAAAAATATAGATATCAAATCTGACGCCTTCAACGCAAGTCACAAACCTGTTGCAGAAGGCGAGAAATGGATTACTCCGGAACTTATCCCGGTTAAACCAATCTACACAAAAGCCGACCTCGAAGGGCTTGAACATCTTAACTACGTAGCCGGACTTCCTCCCTATTTGAGAGGCCCGTACAGCGGCATGTACGCAATTCGTCCTTGGACAATTCGCCAATATGCAGGTTTCTCTACTGCTGCCGAATCGAATGCGTTCTATCGTCGTAACCTCGCTTCCGGACAGAAAGGTCTGTCGGTGGCTTTCGACCTCGCTACTCACCGCGGATACGATGCCGACCATCCTCGCGTTGTCGGCGACGTTGGTAAAGCCGGCGTATCAATCTGCTCTATTGAAGACATGAAGGTGCTCTTCGACGGAATCCCTTTGAACAAGATGTCTGTGTCGATGACAATGAATGGCGCAGTGCTTCCAGTTCTTGCCTTCTACATCAACGCCGGTCTTGAACAAGGCGCTAAACTCGAAGAAATGGCAGGTACTATCCAAAACGATATCCTTAAAGAATTCATGGTGCGCAACACCTATATTTATCCGCCCGAATTCTCTATGCGAATCATCGCCGACATCTTCGAATATACTTCGCAAAACATGCCGAAGTTCAACTCGATTTCTATCTCGGGTTACCACATGCAAGAAGCCGGTGCAACTGCCGACATCGAACTTGCCTACACACTCTCCGACGGTCTCGAATATCTCCGTGCCGGCGTCAACGCAGGTATGGACATCGATGCTTTCGCTCCGCGCTTGTCGTTCTTCTGGGCTATCGGTATGAACTTCTTTATGGAAATTGCCAAGATGCGTGCAGCACGTATGCTCTGGGCAAAAATCGTAAAACAATTCAACCCGAAAAACCCGAAATCGCTGGCCCTTCGTACTCACTGCCAAACATCAGGTTGGTCGCTCACCGAGCAAGACCCATTCAACAACGTTGGCCGTACTTGTATCGAAGCTATGGGTGCCGCTCTCGGCCACACTCAGTCGCTACACACTAACGCGCTCGACGAAGCAATCGCTCTGCCGACCGACTTCTCGGCACGTATTGCTCGTAATACTCAAATCTACATCCAACAAGAAACCTACATCACTAAGGAAATCGACCCGTGGGCAGGTTCTTACTATGTAGAATCGCTTACCAACGAAATTGCTCACAAAGCTTGGGAACACATCCAAGAAATCGAAAAGCTTGGCGGTATGGCTAAGGCTATCGAAACCGGTATTCCAAAACTCCGTATCGAAGAAGCTGCAGCTCGCACACAAGCTCGCATCGACTCCGGAAAGCAAACAATCGTTGGTATCAATAAGTATAAACTCGACCACGAAGATCCCATCGACATCCTCGAAGTCGACAACACGGAAGTTCGCAACGAGCAAATCGCTCGCCTTAATGAGCTTCGTGCAAACCGCGATGAGGCTGCCGTTAAGAAAGCTCTTGCCGACATCACCGAATGCGTTCGCACTAAGAAGGGCAACCTCCTCGACCTCGCTGTCAAGGCTGCAGCTCTCCGCGCTTCTCTCGGCGAAATCTCGGATGCTTGCGAGGAAGTTGTCGGTCGTTACAAAGCAGTAATCAGAACTATTTCAGGCGTGTATTCAGCAGAAACAAAACAAGACCCGGACTTCATCAAAGCACAACAAATGTGCGAAGAGTTCGCAAAGAAAGAAGGTCGCCAACCTCGCATTATGATTGCCAAAATGGGACAAGACGGTCACGACCGTGGTGCTAAAGTCGTTGCAACCGGTTATGCCGATTGCGGTTTCGACGTCGACATGGGCCCGCTCTTCCAAACTCCGGCAGAAGCAGCTCGTCAAGCAGTCGAAAACGACGTTCACATCCTCGGCGTTTCGTCGCTCGCTGCAGGCCACAAAACTCTTGTTCCTCAAGTTATTGAAGAGCTCAAGAAACTCGGCCGCGAGGACATCATCGTTGTTGCCGGCGGCGTTATCCCGGCACAAGACTACGACTTCCTCTACAAAGCAGGTGTAGCCGCAATCTTTGGCCCCGGCACGAGAATTCCGTATTCGGCAATAAAGATGCTCGAAATTCTCAACGAAGCTGAGTAAGTCTATTCAGATTGATACAATTAGCGGTGGTTGCTTTTGCAACTGCCGCTTTTTTTATACCTTTGTTGTATGAAAGTGGTCATCGCTCCTGATAAATTTAAAGGTTCGATGACGTCGGTTGAAGTTGCCGACGCCATCGAGCAAGGCATTCTTTCGGTCGACCCGAAATGCCAAACGCGAAAATTATATATCGCCGATGGTGGCGATGGCACGATGGAAGCCATCGTCAATTCGTTGAACGGCAGAACGGTCGTAGCTAACGTTTCCAATCCGGTCGGTCGAAAAATTCAAGCTCGTTACGGCATCGTCAATTCCGACACGGCAGTCATCGATGTAGCTACGGCTTCAGGACTTGCACTGCTCTCAGAAGAAGAACGCAATCCGCTCTACACCACATCGTTCGGCACCGGAGAACTTATTCTTCACGCGATTGCTAAAAATGGCATTAAAAAGTTTATTCTTGGCATCGGAGGCTCTGCCACAAACGATGCTGCCACCGGTTTGCTTTCCGCCTTGGGCTTCGTGTTTCGCGACTGCTCGGGGAACTCGTTGACAGGGTGCGGCGCAAATCTCGAAAAGATTCATTCGATTGACGATAGCAACATAAATATGTTGATTCGCGATTGCACCTTCACAATTTTATGCGATGTCGACGCCGAATTTTACGGGTCAAATGGCGCTGCACGGCTTTTCGCCGCGCAAAAAGGAGCAAACAACGAAATGATAGCACAGCTCGACGCGGGAATGTCTCATTTTGCCAACGTTATACGCAATCATACCGGCAAATCTGTTCAAAATCAGAGTTATTCCGGAGCAGCAGGCGGCATCGGCGGTGCATTGTGGGCGCTCCTCGGCGCGCGTCTTTCGCCCGGCATTTACGAACTGCTGAAAATCATTCAATTTAAAGACGCCATCCGAGGTGCATCGTTAGTCATAACCGGTGAAGGCGCCATGAATCGTATATCTCTCCTTGGCAAAGCGCCTTACGGCGTTTGCGGTGAAGCGGCTTGGTACGGTGTTCCGACGATTGCAATTGTCGGGAGCGTTGCCGACTGCGAAATGCTCAATGAATACGGATTCCTCTCGGTATTCCCAATACAAAGCGGTCCTATCGACATTACAAGCGCCATCGCTCCGGCTACCGCTGAAGCAAACATACGGCGAACCGTTGCGCAAATCTTTCGTTTGCTGATGCTAAAAAATAATCTTTAACCAATAAACTTTTCAAGAATTACCAGCGTTACAAATCCAAGCAAAAGTGCATAAGTTGCTTGTTTTTGGTAGCCATGCGCATGAGTTTCGGGTATCATCTCGTCGGATGTTACATATAGCATAGCTCCTCCTGCAAAACCCAACATTACAGGCAACATCATCGCTGAAATTTCGCCCATACCAAAGCCTATCCACACGCCAACGACCTCTAATAGACCGATTGCCAACGATATCAACAATGTGCGCAAGCGAGATACTCCGGACAACAGCAAAGGCGCTATCACGACCATTCCTTCTGGCACGTTCTGCAAAGCAATGCCCAAAGTGACCGACCATGCCGTCGAATCGTCACCACTCAAGCTGACTCCGGCGGCTATCCCTTCGGGCAACTTGTGCAAAGCAACAGCGAGAACGAACAACAACACCTTATTCAAGCGGCTGTTATTCTTATGTTCTTCGGCGTCGAGACCGGTTATAGAGTGCAAATGCGGCGTAACCAAATCGAGCACGTTGAGAAATAACGCACCCACCAATACACCGGCAACGACAATCCACCACATCCCGGCATCAACACTTTCAAATGCCGGAACAATCAGTCCTATTGTCGATGCTGCAAGCATTATGCCTGCACAATAGCCCAAAACGGTGTCATTCCAACGATGTGGCAATTCTTTGATAAAGAAGCCTATAATTGAGCCTATCAACGATGCGCCACAAAGTCCCGCTGCACTAATCCATACGTCTGTCATAATCTTAATCATATTATTTTCACCCAAAAGTATTCCATTTTATCCGTTTTTCAAAATTTGGCATACTATTTGCAATTAATTTCAAAAACAAAAACAGAAAAAACTATGTATTTAATATTATTTATTGGTATAGCGATTGCCAGTTACGTTGTTCAAGCATCGCTCAACAGCAAGTTTAAGAAATATTCACGCATCACTACCGATAGCGGTTTGACCGGAGCCCAAGTTGCAGAACGCATGCTTCGCGAACACGGCATCAACAATGTGACAGTGACACAAATATCCGGGACATTGACAGACCACTATAATCCGGCAACACGTACGGTCAACCTCAGTCGCGAAGTTTATTACGGAAATAGCGTAGCCTCCGCAGCTGTTGCTGCACACGAATGCGGACATGCCCTACAGCATGCCACAGGCTACAGCATGCTCCGGCTACGTTCGGCTTTGGTGCCTGTCGTTTCGTTTTCGTCGCAAATTATGCCCTGGATTCTATTGGCAGGCATTTTGACGATTACAATATTTCCTGCCTTAATGCTTCTCGGCATCATCTTATTTGCCCTGACTACCCTATTCTCATTTGTTACTTTACCTGTAGAAATCAATGCAAGCCGACGTGCCATTGGTTGGCTGAATAGCACAGGTATCACTCGCGGTCAGAACACATATTTCGCACAAGACGCTTTGAAGTCGGCCGCCTATACTTATGTTGTAGCTGCCCTATCGAGCCTTGCCACTTTAATATATTATGTGATGATTTTTATGGGGCGACGTGACTAATTGACTTTAGATAGCTGCAAATACTGATTTTTTGCGTACCTTTGTAGCAAATTTAAAACAAAAAAACTACATGGCACAAAAACCGTCAATTCCAAAAGGTACGCGCGACTTCTCTCCCGTTGAGATGTCGAAACGCAACTACATATTCGACACAATAAAAAGCGTATTTACTCTTCACGGATTTCATCAAATAGAAACTCCCGCGATGGAGAATCTGTCGACCTTGATGGGCAAATATGGCGACGAAGGCGACAAACTGCTTTTCAAGATTCTTAATTCAGGCGATTTCCTAAGCAACGTCAACGACGAGCAACTGGCAGAGCGCAACAGCACTAAGCTTATGCGCTCGATTGCCGAAAAAGGACTTCGCTACGACCTCACCGTGCCGTTTGCACGTTTCGTCGTTCAACACCAAAACGAGATAAAATTCCCGTTTAAACGCTTCCAAATACAACCGGTTTGGCGTGCCGACCGTCCCCAACGAGGCCGCTATCGCGAGTTCTATCAATGCGACGCAGACGTTATCGGCACCGACTCGCTCCTTAACGAAGTCGACCTGCTGCAAATCATCGACGAAGTGTTCTGCCGTTTTGGCATTAACATCGCCATCAAGCTGAACAACCGCAAAGTGCTTAGCGGCATTGCCGAAACGATTGGCGAGCCCGACAAGATTGTCGACATCACTGTTGCAATCGATAAAATCGACAAAATCGGAATCGACAACGTCAACGCCGAATTGCTCGACAAAGGCATCAGTCAAAAAGCTGTTGAACAATTGCAACCCGTGCTTACTCTTTCGGGCTCCAACGAAGATAAACTCAACAGTTTGGCTACACTTCTTGCCAATTCGGAAGTCGGAATGAAGGGCATCGAAGAATTGCGATTCGTAATGAACAAAACCAACGAAATCGGTGTTAAAGCAACTATCGACCTCGACCCGTCGCTTGCTCGCGGATTGAACTACTACACTGGAACAATTATCGAAGTCAAGGCGCTCGATGTCGAAATCGGCAGCATTACCGGAGGCGGTCGTTACGACAACCTTACCGGCGTGTTCGGACTCGACAACGTTTCCGGCGTTGGCATCTCGTTTGGTGCCGACCGCATATACGACGTGCTCAACCAACTCGACCTATATCCCGAAGCCACTCGTACTACTACAAAAGTACTATTCGTAAACTTCGGCGAAGCGGAAGCAACCGCATCGTTGAAACACATCAAAAAACTTCGTGCTTCAGGTATTTCTGCGGAAATTTTCCCGGAATCGTCGAAAATGAGAAAACAGATGGGTTATGCAAACGACAACGGCATTCCTTTCGTTGCAATTATCGGCGAAACAGAGCTTGCCAACGGCACAATTATGCTCAAAGATATGAATCTCGGCACTCAACAGCCGTTGACAATCGATGAAGTTATCGAAAAATTGAAATAACAGAAGTAATTGTAGAATAAACATGATAGAACGATTAGTCGTAATTGATAGTGTTGACCCCGTAACTTTCTATGGAGTAAACAACTCAAATATGCAGTTGATTCGGAATCTATTCCCGAAGCTACGCATCGCCGCACGCGGCACGCTCATCAAAGTGCTTGGCGACGACAACGAAACTGCCGAATTTGAAACAAAAATCAACGAACTCGTCGACTATTGCGTTAAATACAACAAACTTACCGAAGAAACCATCATCGACGTCATCAAAGGTCGTCCACCCAAAGAACTTAAAATGGACGACGTTATAATTTTCGGTGTTAACGGCAAACCGATTCAAGGTCGGTCGGCAAACCAGCAACGTCTCGTCAAAGCATTTAACGAATCCGACTTGACTTTTGCGCTCGGGCCTGCCGGTACGGGAAAAACTTATGTGGCAATTGCTCTCGCTGTCAAAGCATTAAAAAATCGCGAAGTACGCCGCATTATTCTATCGCGTCCTGCCGTTGAAGCCGGCGAAAAACTCGGCTTCCTCCCCGGTGATATGAAAGACAAAATCGACCCATATCTCCAACCTCTTTACGACGCTTTGGAAGATATGATTCCGCAAAACAAGCTGAAGGAATATATGGAAACCAACGTCATCCAAATAGCACCTTTGGCTTTTATGCGCGGTCGAACACTCAGCGACGCCGTAATCATTCTTGACGAAGCGCAAAACACAACGACACATCAAATCAAGATGTTTCTTACGCGCCTGGGAATGAATGCCAAAATGATTATAACAGGCGACATCACCCAAATCGACTTGCCACACTCTACGCAGTCGGGACTCGTCCATGCGCTTCGGGTGCTCAAAAATGTAAAAGGCATCAGTTGCGTTCAATTCGACAAGACCGACATCGTTCGACATCATCTCGTGCAACGCATCGTTGACGCTTACGAGAAATACAACGAAGCTAATAAAGAATCGAGCTCAACAATTAATGACAATAAAACAACATAAGCATTATGGCAACTTTAGTTAAAACGGATTTCAATTTTCCGGGTCAAAAAAGCGTTTATCACGGCAAAGTTAGAGATGTCTACAACATTAACGACGACCTGATGGTGATGGTCGCCACCGATAGAATCTCTGCCTTTGATGTTATCCTCCCTAAAGGCATTCCCTACAAGGGACAAGTTCTCAACCAAATTGCTTCTACTTTTCTTGATGCAACCGCCGACATCGTTCCAAACTGGAAACTTGCAACGCCCGACCCAATGGTAACCGTTGGACTAAAATGCGAAGGTTTTCGCGTGGAAATGATTATTCGCGGGTATCTTACCGGTAGCGCTTGGCGCGACTATCAAAACGGATGTCGCTCGCTCTGCGGAGTGTCTCTGCCGGACGGCATGCGCGAAAATCAAAAATTCCCCGAGCCTATCATCACACCGACAACAAAAGCAGATGAAGGTCATGACCAAAACATTTCTAAAGAAGAAATCATCGCTCAAGGCATCGTCGACCGCGACGACTACGAAACTATGGAACGCTACACAAAAGCTCTCTTTGAACGTGGTAGCCGAATTGCTGCCGAAAAAGGACTTATTCTCGTCGACACAAAATATGAGTTTGGCAAGCGTGACGGAAAAGTGATTCTCATCGACGAAATCCATACACCCGACTCGTCGCGCTACTTCTATGCCGACGGATATCAAGAGCGTTTCGAAGCAGGACAACCGCAACGCCAACTTTCCAAAGAATTCGTTCGCCAATGGCTGATTGACCACAATTTTATGGGCAAAGCCGGACAAACAGTGCCGGAAATGACCGACGATTATTGCAACACCGTTTCCGCTCGCTACATCGAACTGTATGAGCACATTACAGGCAACAAATTCCAGCCCGACAATAGTTCCGACATCACTGAACGTATTCGTAAAAACGTCACCGACTATTTATCTTCTTTAGAAGCATAATCACAACCATCCATGCGGCGCGTGAGGACGCAACAAATCCTCACGTGTCGCATACTAATAATCACGTTGCTAAAACAATCGATGGAATATAAGGCAGAAAAAGTTACACCATACGGCTCCGACGAGTCGAAGACACAACAAGTGCAAGAAATGTTCGACAGCATCGCTCCGGCTTACGACTTTATGAACCGAGCGATGACATTCGGCATCGACAAAATTTGGCGTCGTATCGCTGTCTGTAAACTTAAAGGAAAACCAATCAACAGCATCCTCGACGTTGCTACCGGAACCGGCGACCTTGCATTCCTTCTATCCAAGAAAATTAAACCCCGAAAAATCAACGCAATCGACCTTTCGGAAGGTATGCTTTCAATTGCGCGCGAAAAATCTGCAAAAAAAGGGATTAACAACATCACTTTCGAAACAGGCAACTGCCTGGACCTAAAATATGCCGACAACTCGTTCGACGCAATAACAGTAGCCTACGGCGTACGCAATTTCGAGCACCTCGACAAAGGCTACCAAGAAATGTATCGAGTGGCTGCTAAAGGCGCTTCGGTTTGCATCATCGAACTCTCCACGCCTACAAACCCCTTTGCATTAGCTCTTTACAAAGTATATACACGCGCCATAATCCCCACAATCGGACGACTCGTGTCGCACGACCGCCGTGCATACACATACCTCCCTGAAAGCATCGCAGCCGTGCCTCAAGGCAAACAAATGCTGCAAATCATGCAAAAAGCCGGATTTAAAAACTGCAGACACTACCCGCTAACATTCGGCGTTTGTACAATCTATATTGGCGAAAAATTATAGATTATTATGGCAAAACGAAAGACATCACGTCAGACAAGAAAAAGTCGACGCAAAACAAATTGGTCACTCGGCAAAATATTCAGCATCGGACTTATAACCCTTGCAATAGTACTAGGCATATATTATACCGCACAATACTACGAAGCCCAATCAGCAAACAAAGCGCAAACAGCATCGATTGACGTTCAAAAATATTTCGACGTCACGCTACCTGTAAATCGCCAAGAACAAATGATAGAATACACCGGATTCTTCGTTTCGTTCAACAAACAATACCACATCCCCAATTACACCGTCTACGAACTAACGGCAAAAGAAGTGGAAGGCAACGAATCGCGCGCAAAATCATTCGACCGCGACGAAAAAGTTGAAGGATGCCCCTACCCGTCCGACTACACACGTTCCGGCTACGACCGCGGACATATGACTCCCGCAGCCGATATGAAATGGAACTACGACGCTATGCATCATTCATTTTTTATGACCAACATATGTCCGCAAGTACATTCTCTCAATAGCGGTGGATGGAAACGCCTCGAAGAAAAAATTCGCGATTGGGCTGTTCGCGACAGCGCACTCGTCGTCGTTACCGGCCCAATACTATCAGCCAATATGAAACGCATAGGAGGCGACGTTGCAGTCCCCGAACGTTTCTTCAAAGCAATTCTTGCCCCATACGCAAACCCGATACGCGCCATCGGGTTCGTTTACGACAACGCCGGCGGACAAAAAGTCGTTGAACGTCAAGCCGTTTCTATCGATTTCATCGAACAAGAAACCGGATACGACTTCTTCAGCGCACTACCCGACGACATAGAAACAGAAATTGAACATTCTTGCAACTACAAACAATGGAACAACTAAGAGCCCTCGACGATACAATCTGCGCAATATCAACCCCTCACGGCATCGGTGGAATAGCCGTTGTGCGAGTTAGCGGAAGCAAAGCCATACCCATAGTTAGCAAAGCATGGCGCGGCATCAACCTTGCAACAGCGAAATCACATACAGCCCATCTCGGCACAATCGTCGACAACGAGCAGCGGCCACTCGACCAAGTGGTTGCCACAATCTTTCGCGCACCTCACACCTTCACGGGTGAAGACGTCATCGAAATATCCTGCCACGGCTCTGTATGGATTCAACAACAAATCGTGGCAACACTAATAGCTTGCGGATGCCGTGCAGCCTTAGGAGGAGAATTTACTCGCCGAGCATTCATGAACGGAAAAATCGACCTTTCACAAGCCGAAGCAATTGCCGACGTCATTGCTTCCTCCTCGAAAGCCGCCCACAAGATTGCCATTAGCCAAATGAGAGGCGACTTCAGCAAAATGATACAATCACTTCGCGATACACTTCTCGAATTCTGCGCACTATTGGAACTCGAACTCGACTTCTCCGAAGAAGAAGTCGAATTCGCCGACCGTGCAAAACTCACAAACGACGCCACAAACATACTCAATACACTCACCCGTCTTGCATCATCGTTTAAAACCGGAGATGCAATAAAAAACGGCTTCCCCGTTGCCATCGTCGGCGAAACCAACACCGGAAAATCAACCCTACTCAACCGACTCCTTCACGACGACCGAGCACTCGTAAGCGACATCCGCGGCACAACACGCGACACAATCGATGGTACAATAACTATCGACGGAATACTATTCAGATTTATTGACACAGCCGGCATCCGACAAACATCCGATGCCATCGAAAACCTCGGCATCGAACGAGCATTTCAAAAAATCGACCAAGCACAAATCGTCATTTGGCTAATCGACACAACCGCACCAATCGAGCAAATCGACACACTTGCAGAACAAATTTTACCTCGTTCCGCCGACAAAAAAATAATCGCGGCAATCAACAAAATCGACATTGCCGACCCAAGCCGAATCCAAGCAATCGAAGACCACATTCGCCAACTCGCCCCACAGGCAGCAATAGCACACATATCGGCAAAGAACGGCATCAACGTCGAGCAATTAGAAACACTCATCGCCCGTACAGCACAAGGCGACTATGCACAATCCGACATAGTCATCACCAACGCACGCCATTACGAAGCCCTCACCCTTGCCGCGCAATCAATCGAGCGAGCCATTGACGGCTTACGTACAGGCATCTCCGGCGATTTCGTAGCACAAGACATCCGCGAAACAATCCACCACCTATCCTCAATCACCGGCGAAATCACCACCGACCAAATCCTCGGCACAATCTTCAGCCGCTTCTGCATCGGCAAATAGACCGCTCGAACATAGAGTCCAACAGAAAAGAGCAGTGTATGTCTTTTCTTTCATTACCGGGCCAAGATGCGCTAGCATAATCGGGACAATTTGATTAACTTTGTCGCATTCCCTGGGAGTTATCGTAACTTTTATGGAAAAAGCGGCTAAACTTTTCTTTAAAGTTACTAATTTTCAAGAACTTTTACAAGAAATAACTAATTAAAAATCAACAACATAACCGACAAAATTCAATTTTTGTCATCTATTAAAATTTTTGAAATAACAAAATAGCGACTATGGATAAAAATACATTATATGAAGCGCTTGCTGGTTTCAATGGCGTAACAAACATTAAATTGGATTCGGAGAAACGAGTAATATTATCAAAACAATTCTCCGAATTAGCTACAAAAATATTCAATACAGGATATTTTGAAGTTAATGGATGTCGACGCATATACCCTACCGTTATTGAGTTCTATTATCACGAAGAAGTAGAAGGTGGTTTGTTAGATCCAATTATGTACCATACTAACCTAAATAATAAGGAACAAGTTGATTATTATCCATTCGGTTCATTTAACTTTCACGTTTCTGGCTTGGATGTGACCTTCGAGAAGAAGGATGAATATCGAGCATCCTTTCTTATAAGAGACTGTCTAACAAGTTTTGGGCAGTCTCTTTTTATGGTTTTAACAGGCTAAAAAATAAGCTAAAAAAAATAAGGCTTTCATGCTGAAATTCAGCGTAAAAGCCTTTGTTATGTCATAGATTTTTAGTATATTTGTGTTGCGATTAAATCACTAATAATCAA
>SFJG01000024.1 GCA_004555955.1 Bacteroidales bacterium
GATGGTTGCTTCTTGACGGGGGCTTCCGCCCCCTGTGCTTATCTTGTCTCACTGTCGCATTATTTCAATGTCCTTTGTGCTCATCCGAGCCTCTGTTGCGCCGCCTCGCAGGACGTCCCCGTTTTGGCGTTGCGAGTGCAAAGGTACAGCAAATCAAATTACCCACCAAACTTTTTTACAACTTTTTTGTGTTAAAAAACATGTTTATTTGTAACCAATTTATATTCAAGATGTTAATATTTTTTTGGGGAAAAGAAGATTTTTATACGAAAAAATGGGACTTACTACATACAATGTTGGCGTTTTGCGTTTTGAGCGAATCGAAATTGGAGAAAATGGCGAAGAATTAGTCTTAATTGTAAAATAATTTCGATAGTCATTTCCATTTACTAATAGTATTTTTTACCTTTGTTGGAAAAATTACAATACTATGAATAGATATTTGCTTGCTATTATTGTATTATTGACGTGTAGTAACGTTATGAGTTCTTCAGAGCATAAGTATATCATCAACGTGGCAGACGAGCACCAGACGCATGAAGGCTGGGGTGTTTCGCTTTGTTGGTGGGCTAATATGTGCGGACAATGGCCCGACGACAAGATTAACGAGTTGGTCGACTGGCTTGTCAGCCCGGAAGGACTGAATTACAACATTTTCCGTTACAACATCGGTGGCGGCGACGACCCGAATCACGCAAATTGTACAGAGCACCACATGGGCAACGGCAAGGGTCTGCGTGCCGAAATGGAAGGCTTCAAGAGCTACGACGGCGACTCGTACCATTGGGAGCGCGACGCCGCGCAACGCAAGATTATGCTCAAGATTAAGGAAAAACGCCCGGATGCAATATTTGAAGCATTCAGCAATTCCGCTCCTTATTATATGACCTACAGCGGTTGCTGTGCGGGCAATTGGGACAGTAATTCCGACAACCTTAAGCCGGAATACTACACCGCTTTTGCCAATTATCTTGTCGATGTGTGCAAGCACTACAAGGACACCTACGGCATCGAATTTCGCACACTGGAGCCGTTCAACGAGCCGAACACCAACTATTGGGGCTGCAACGGCGGACAAGAAGGTTGCCACTTCAACCCCTCGTCGCAAGTTGAGTTTATCAAAGTACTCTACCCTATCTTGAAAGCCTCGGGACTGTCAACGGTTATCTCAGCATCGGACGAAACGAATGTCGGCACATCGATTGGCGAAATACAAGAATACATCAACGGCGGCGTAATGGACAAAGTTGCACAATGGAATGTTCACACATACGGAGGCGACATTGTGGAGCGCTGTAAGCTGGCAAATCTTGTACGAAGCCAAGGCAAACGCTTTTGGATGAGCGAAACCGGAAGCGGCGGCAGCGGCATTTCGGGCAACTTGGGTCTGGCACAGCGTTTGATTGACGACATTGAGTATTTGCGCCCTACGGCATGGGTCGATTGGCAATACGTGGAGGAATGGAACGACCAATGGTGCTTGGTGCAAGGTGAATTCGGAAATCAATATTATTGGAAGGTTAAGAACTACTATGTTCGTCAGCATTTCAGCAAATATATCAAGCCGGGCTACACCTTTGTCAGCGCGGTCAACGGGCAAACCCTTGCGGCAATCAATCCGGAGAAAACCGAACTTGTGATTGTATCGATAAACAACAGCGACGAAACGGCATATCACTCGGCAGACATCTTGGGATGCCGTCCGACGGCGGAGCCGTATGCCTACATCACGACCGGCGACAGCGACGGAAAACCGTTAGCATATGACCTTCAAGGCAAGCGGATATCATTCACGCTTGAACCACAAAGCATAGCAACAATTGTATTGCCGATAATAAAGTATAGCGACGACTACACCTGTCTGCCTATTGCCGAAGGAGCTGCATACGCAATCATTCCTCAATACAACAAAACGACACTCCTCTACGGCAGTTTAGGTCACTACGACGGAATTCCTCGCATAGACTACATCAACAACGAAAACACATGGAACAAGACGTATGTTTCGGGCAACCAAGTATGGACTTTCCATCGAAATGGCGATGGATATAAGGTAAAAACCATATATTGGGACGAATATCTTACAAACAAAGATGAATACTGGCTTCACGTAGATTGGTGGCAGAACGACAATAGCCAAGACTTCTACGTAACTCAGATTTATGACAACTTGGTAAAAATAATCAGTTGCCGCGACAGCAAAGCGCTCGACCTTCAAGATGAGAAATCTGATGCCGGAACGAATGTAGGCTTATGGGATTACGGGTCGGATATCACAAACGCACACCGCAATTGGTATCTGATGCGTTTACCTGAGAATAGCGAACTCAACGAAGTTGAAACGCTCGGCAAAGTTGCACCGTTTACTATACAGGCAACCTCAGCGGCATTAAATGTTCGCTGCACGGAACCGACCACGGTTGACGTTTACGGCATAGACGGTCGACGCGTGGCAACCAAAACCGTTTACGAAGAAGGAACTATTCCGTTATCAAAAGGCATTTACATTTATAAAGCGACAGCCAATGCCAGCCGACGAACCGGCAAGGTGATTATTCGATAAGAACATTATAGAAAAGAGCAGGCTCCACAAAAAAAGCCTGCTCTTAATATATACACACTAAGAGCGCGTTCTAAAAGTACCGTTTATAAAGTTCTTTGAAAGCCGAAGTTGTACGGACGTCGGAGAGCCAACGATTCAAGCTGTCGGCGAGTTGGCGGTTGTCTTTCTTAAGCACCCACGATTGGAATTGATTGAAACTCACCGCGGTCGACACGTCGATGGCCGGATAGCGTTTAGCCATAGTTTTGGCAAGTTTTTCGTTAATTACGGCAAAATCAATTTCGCCGGCATTGACCATCAAGAAAAGTTGTTCTTGACCGTAACGACGTTCGGTAACGACGTTGATAGTGTCGCCAATCTCGCGAGCAAAGTTGCGGATACGAGTAACTACCGGGGAGCCGTCGACAACGTAAAGTGTGTGTCCGGCGACGTCGAGTTGTGAGCGGATTGCGACGTTGCCGAGCGAATCGCGCTTCTGTACGAGCACTTGACGGTCAATGTAGATGGAATCGCTGAAAAGGAATTTGTTTTTGAAGTCGGTAGTAGAAGGCAACTGTGCAGCGACGATGTCGAAAGTTCCGTCGTTGAGCAATTCGAGCGACTGCTTGAGGTTGACTATCGGGTGCATCTTCACGGGGCGTGCCGCTCTGATTTGGATAAGCGCGAGCAAGTCGTGGTTGAAACCACCGAGTGTGTCGTCGTACATATACAAAGACAGTGGCGAATATTCGATGGCAACATTTAGGGTGTCGCCTGAAGCGGCAACAAATTGCGATGTGGCGGCTTGACGCGAGCAACGGTTGAGCATAACCATCGTGGCAATGGTTACTGCCAAGAGCACCAAGTATAGCCACATTTTGGGGCGAACGAGAAATGGTTTATACATAAGTTTTATCAAATTAGCCGAACGGCGTCGCCCGGCGGATAGACGTTAGTTGGGGAAGTCGACCGACAGACCGAGTTGGAAGCGCGAAGGATTCATCGGATGGTGGAGCGCACCGAAATAGCTACTACCGCCGAAGAGACCCTTGTTAAAATGCGAATAAAGCACGTAGAAACGAACTTTATAGAGTTTCATATTGGCGTATACATTCATAAACGGGTAGTTGCCGAGTTTCTTTTCGGTTTGGTTGTAGAACTGCATAGTTGCGGGCTGATAAGCCGGTGCGTAATATTTTGTATAGTAGTTGCAATCGACACCCAACTGCACGTTTAGCACTTTTGCAATCTTGAAAAGGCAATATAGATTCGAATAGATTGCCACTTTAGGTAGAGGCAGAACGGTTTCGTTTGTCGACGTTTGGAAGTTGACGGTGTTGTTCCAATGCAAAGCCCGGTAGTGCAAATCTTGCTGCAATTGAGCACTGACGATTTGCACGCTCCCACCCTCTTGGCGCGGAAGGGCGTCAGTGTCGAAATATACGAAATTTTGCACGTTCTCGACGCCGGCTTGCAGAGTTGTGCCGGTGTGAGGCAAGTCGATTAGACCTCCCAAGCGTAAGCGGCGCTCTTTGCCGAAGTCGTTGCTCCAGGCGAAGTGGTTAGAAATGTATTGTTGATAGAAATACGGCACTTCGGTATTCTTGAAGAATCCGGTAGCACTGATAGTCACGGTGTCGCCAAAGAGCTTGAAATGCGTCGACAGTTCTCCGCTGACGTCGATGTCGCCCGCCACCGAGCCTACGAGTCCGAAACGCGCTGTTGCCTTATAGTTGATAAGAGAGCCTTGTTGCTTGGTCAACTGACCGCCTACCCAAATATTGTTTTCGTTAAATTTATGTGCAACAGAAACACCTTCGGGAATTGGCGTAAGGTCAGTAGGACGGTCGGCGAAAAACAACATAGAGTCGGTCGGCTGCTTGAACGAGCGATACTCGTGTGTTGCGAATGCCGACAAGCCGAATTTGGCATTTTTTTTGAATCCTTCAAGGAGCGATATTCCGACAGTGTTACGAATGCGGCTATAGAAAGCTTCATCGTTCGTACCTTCGAGCGAGAGATAGTTGTTGGCGAAAAACTCCTTATCGTCGGCGGCAGACTCGTTTAGAAACTTATGCGAATTTTTTTTGTAGTCGAACGTCCAGATGAAACTCGTCACGGGGATATATGTACGCTTGACAGTAGTGTCGTTGATTTGCTCTTCGTGCCAATAACCGACCTTGTAGCGATGGTTCATCAAGAACTCGGTACCCTTGACGCGATTAAAAGCCGACGAGAGGTTGACGGGAATAGTTTTTGCATCGATATCCGGGTCGCCGCCTTGCAGTTCGGCAGGGTCTTCGATGTAGAGGTCGTCGGTGATACCGCCGTTTTCGTGGCTAACAGAGTTGAAAGTGTTAAACGAAGCCTGCGCCTCGTAGCGGTCACCGATGTAAGAGCCGGAGAGTCCCCAGGTGAAGTTTTTCGCCGCCTGACGGTCGTAACCACCTTTCGAATATAGATAGTCGATAAGTGCGCCGACTTGGATGCGCTTACCGGCATTACCGGAGAAAACACCTTTGAGTCGGTCTTGCCCCGACTCTTTGCCTCCACCCCAACTGTAACCGAGCAGAGTCATAGGCTGGCGCGTGTTGTAGTACACTTGGTCTTCAGCGTCGTAAAGCCAGGGGCGCAACACGTCGTCGAACGAAAACGGCGAACGCTCCGGGCGATTGAAATAAATTTCGTCGATTCCGGCACCGCCATAGTTGCCCGTCGTGGCGTAGGCATTGCTCACTTGCGACGGAATAAACTCACGGAAGTAGTTATATTGTAGAGTGTCGATAGTCGCCGGCTCGTGCAAACCCAACGGAGGCGCAGCGGTCCACGCATACGAAGGCTCGAGGGTTTGCTTCTTTTGCGAAAAGCCCGCGAGTACAGTAATCGACGCTATGATTATTGTCAAAAATCGTTTCATCGGTGCAAAAGTACGCAAAAACTATGAAATAGAGCCGTTCGAAGGCTGCAAAATGAATTATCTGTGATATTTTCCTTTATCTTTTATGAGAATTACTTTAAGGCGATTGTCGTCGAGCATTGCGTTGGAGCCGGGCATCAAGAAAAACACGAGTTGCGTTTTGCGATGCTCCCAGGTAAGTAAATCGATATTGCGGTCGAGGCGTTCGCTAATCGTTTCGTACCACCATCCGGGGAACGACAAAGCCCGAACATCACCCGAGTCTGCCACCGCACGAAGCGTGTCAAGGCATAGGCTAAGGTCGGTGTCTGACAATTCCGACGGCGGTGCAAAATCGACATAACACGACGTGTAAAAGCCTGCCTTCGTGAGTTTGCGAAGCGCCTTATGTGTGGGCTTTCGACAATCAGACGGCTGCGGTCGACGCCGTAGCGCTTTGTCAAATCGGTGAGCGCAGCAAGTACGGCATCGCTGTTTTCCAATGTCAGATTCTTCAAGTCGAGCCACATTTTCCTTCGTGAAGGGCGAAAAGGCGAAATATTTCTCAACGTTCAGCCCAAACGATGAGTCGATGTCGTGGGTAACGTCAAACACCGAATCGCGAAAACACACGTCAAGTTCGACGTTAGTGTAGTCGCCGTATTTTTCGTTTAGTTTCTCTATCGAGTTGCAACGATGTAACCAAAGTTTATCTTTATGCTTTCCCACCTCGGCTAACGCTAAAGCAAAGTAGACAGCACCGGCAATCGACAAAGTCGCCACCAACGCTACGACGATTCTCCGAGCACTGCGTTTAATCGCCATATTGCTCAAGATAAGCCTCACAGGCGGCACACAATTCGTCGTACCACTCTTTGCCGAAACGGCGAGTGAGCGGTCCGGCGAGGAATTGATAGAGTCGGATGCCTTTTTGGCGACCAAGCACTTGCGCTGCCTTGCAAATTTTCCACTTATGATAATTTACCGCCGAGAAGTCAGGATAGTCCGTAATACGCACGGGATATAGGTGGCACGAAATAGGCTTGTAGAAGTCGATACGCCCCTCGCGATAAGCCTTTTCGATAGCGCAATAACACATCCCGTTTTTGCCGTAGCAAGTAAATACACAATTTTTGCCGTCGACAATCGACGTTACCAAATCGCCGTCGCTATCTATGTAGCCTACCCCCGACTCTTTGATTACTCGCTGTGCTGCAGGCAAAAGGTCGTCCCAAACGGCGGGCAAAATTTCTTTGAGTTTATCGTATTCCTCTCGAGAAATAGGAGCACCGGCGTCGCCCTCGATACAGCACTCGCCGAGGCAAGCATCAAGGTCGCAACAGAAGAATTGCTCTATAAGGTCGAGCGAAACGAGCGTGTTACGAATTTCGAGCATAACAGTATGTTCTGTAGTATTTTCTGTCACTTATTGACCACGTTAATGGGGTTATTATTTATGAAAGCGCTGATATTTTTCGCAGCAATCGTCATCAGACGTCGACGCGCCTCAATAGTAGCCCAGGCAATGTGGGGAGTGGTATACGCCCGCTCGACATTCAGCAAAGGATTGTCGGCGGCAGGAGGCTCCACGGAAAGTACGTCGGCGGCATAAGCGGCAATACGTCTGCTACGGAGCGCTTCGGCAACATCAGCTTCGGCAACAAGCGGACCGCGTCCGGTATTGATAACGATAACGCCGGGGCGCATCATAGCTATCGAGCGAGCATTAATAATCTCGCGCGTCGACTCTGTCAACGGGCAGTGCAGACTAATAACGTCAGCCTCCGCCATCAGCGTGTCGCGGTCGACGGGCACAATTCCTTCGGGTAAAACGTCAGCCGTCTTCGACGTCAAAGCAATCACCTTCATACCAAAAGCGAGCGCAATGCGCGCCGTAGCCATACCCGTATTGCCAAGCCCGACAATACCCATAGTCTTGCCTGCCAATTCAGTGAGACCGCTGTCGTAATAACAAAAGTCGCGCGAGCGAGCCCACTGTCCTATCTCCGCGCTATATCGAGCCACCGAATTGGTAATATTGAGCAGATGAGCAAAAACCATCTGCGCCACCGACGCCGTGCTGTAAGCAGGTATATTAGTCACTATGATGCCACGGCGCCGCGCAGCTTCGATGTCGACTACGTTATAACCGGTAGCGAGCACACCGACATAGCGCAACGCAGGAAGGCGTTCCATAACGTCGTCGGTAATCATCACCTTGTTGGTCAACACAATTTCGGCATCTGCTGCACGGTCGACCACTTCATCAGCAGTCGCCGTACGGTCGTAGACGGAGCATTCGCCCAAACTACAGACGGCATCCCAACTCAAATCACCTGGATTGAGTGTATAGCCGTCGAGGACACAAATCTTCATATCCTTGACGAATTAAAAAAGATATGACACACCAAGCGACAAATAGAAATCGTCGAAATGATTGACATATTGATATTTAGCCTCAGCGCCTACCGACCATGCATCGTTAATGTCGTACGAGAATCCCGCGCCGACATTCAAGCCAATATTATTATGGTCTTTGCAGTGGAAATACAACGGACCGGCAAGCGGATAAATCGAAAACGACTTCGGCAAATCGAAGCGATAACGGAAGTCGGCATCGATAGTAAAGGCATTTCCAGAGTCGAAATAATAGTTAAAAGACGGTGCAAATTCGAAATTTGCGGGCAAATTGAAAGACATACCCACACCAACGCCGAAATCGCTACGCAAGTTCGCTTTCAGGTCTAACGAACGAAAGCCCATAGCCGAGGCACTCACACTCGCCACCAACAGTGACACTATCAACAAAAATCTTTTCATAACTGTTCATCTGTTAAATTACAAAACAAAAGTAATACAAAGCGCCCTAAAAAGCAAATCAAAGCCAACAAAGCAGAAGAAAAATCCCCATACTACACTACTACTCGTTTTTGGCGATTGTTTGGGATTTATATTCCGATGGGGATAAGCCTGTGTACTGCTTGAAATAGCGGCCGAAGAAAGACTGCTCGGAGAAGTTAAGCCGATTGGCTGCTTCTTTGATGCTGATGTTGGGATTCGACAACAATCGCTTGGCTTCGATAACGACAAATAGCGAAATCCAATCGATTGGCGTTCGACCGGACACTTGTCTAATCAATGTGGAAAAATAGCGCGGCGTGAGGTTCAACAAGTCGGCATAAAATTTCACATTGCGATGCACGGAATAATGCTTGAATAGCGCTATTAAAAATTTCTGAAACACCTTGTCATTGCGCGTTTGCTGCACAAGAGGCATCGGTGCATTTGAAATAAACGCGTCGACAATTTCATAACAAAATGCCGAAACCAAAGCCGACACAATCGACAAACTCAGCGGGCTTTCGATGTCTTTGCGCATACGAATCGACATTGCTAACTGCTCAATACGTTTGAATTGCTCGGACGAAAGCGGCACACACGGATGAAAACGAATGTATACGTGGCTTTGGGTGTTGGAAATCGACTCAAGCGACGAAAGCACGAAGTCGAAATCGGCCGTTCCGGCAATGCCTTCCAAATCGTCGCTAAAACCTTCCACATGCGTCTGAGAGAAAGCGGTGTAGATATAAAGGTCACCGGCTTTGACAGTGAACAATTTGTCGTCGATTCTCAAAACTATATAGCCTCGACGGCATAGAAGGAAACCATTACGTTCAAGACAAATCAACATATTTTGTGCTTGTGCGTTTTCCTTGTTGACATCAAACAATTCGATTTTAGGGTCTTCAATCATACGTATTTGACTAATCTATTTGCAAATAAAACTATTTGTTATCAATTATCCAAATTTCAGATATATTAATTTTCATAAAAAAGCACAAATCGTACAATCCTTGATAATTATCTACACACATTTAATTACCAAATAATGATAAATTTGCAAAAAATAAAAGAGAAAACTGCAATATTATGAAACGATATTTTCCAACAATTTGTGCAACAATCATTTTGGCATTGTCTATGCAGTCGTGCCAAAAAGAAGAGAAAGAGTCAAAACTTATTAAAGTTGAGACAATTACAATAGGTAGCGATGCGTCGGCAACATCGACCGACTTTCCGGGAAGAGTTAAAGCCTCGGAAGAAGTAAACATGGCGTTCAAAGTAAGCGGAACACTGGCACGGGTCTACGTGGATGAGGGCGACAAGGTCAGAAAGGGTCAAATCATTGCGGAACTCGACCCGGTCGACTATCAAACGCAACTCGCAGCAACCGAGGCGGAATATCATAAAATCAAGTCGGAAGCCGAACGCGTCATCGCTCTATATGCCGACAGTGTTGCTACTGCCGGCGACTACGACAAGGCGCGCTACGGGCTGCAGCAGATTACGGCAAAATACAAACATGCCAAAGACCAACTGGCAGACACGCGAATCTATGCGCCTTTTAGCGGCACTATCAAGAAGCGCATCTACGACCCGCCAACAGTTTTAGGTGCAGGAATGCCGGTTGTGTCGATAATAACCGACAACAGTCTTGAGATAGAAATCAATATTCCAACATCGGCTTACGTCAACCGAGACCGGTTCACGTCGTTCACTACTTCGTTCGACTTCTTGGAGGCGAAAACCG
Source organism: Bacteroidales bacterium (assembly GCA_004555955.1). Classification (GTDB taxonomy): domain Bacteria; phylum Bacteroidota; class Bacteroidia; order Bacteroidales; family Muribaculaceae; genus Limisoma. Next base: position 10,030 of record SFJG01000024.1, read on the forward strand.
TTGATTTGAAACTCATAAGCATATCTCCGGCAGCGAATGCCAACCAGCTCTACACGGTGCGACTCGCCGTGCCCAACGGACTGTCGAACCGTCTCTCGCCGGGAATGAATGCGATGGTACGGATTTCGCATGCTAACGCTACCGTCAGCAACAGCATAGAAATACCGTCGTCGGCTATGTTTGAGGAGAAAGGCAATAGTTTCGTTTGGATTTTCAATGCCTCAAACGGCACAATACATCGTCGGCAAATCGAAGTGGAACGGCTCGATACAAAAGGAAATGCCGTAGTAAAATCAGGACTTAAGGCAGGCGATGAGATTGTAACGTCGGGGGTTCACAAACTCAAAGACGGGCAAACGGCGGAACGCCTTGAACCGATGAGCAAAACAAACGTGGGAGGATTGTTATGATAGACTTAGGCAAATGGGCTTTCGACAATAAAAAGTTGGTCTACTTTTTACTTGCCGTTCTTCTCGTAGGCGGTCTGTTCTACGCTTACCAAATGAGTAAACTCGAAGACCCGGAGATTAAAGTAAAGACGGCGATGGTAGTAGCCATACGCCCGGGTGCATCGGCACACGAAATGGAGATGGAGGTCACGGAGGCACTGGAGAAGAGCATCCGAACAATTGGCGAAGTCGACTATATCAACAGTTGGTCGTACAACGATATGGCAATTCTGCAAGTTGAGATGAAGCGAACGGTGCCCGACGACGACATTGAACAATATTGGGATTTGCTACGGCGCAAAGTGTCGGATACCGAAGCAAAACTGCCCGACGGCACTTCGGTATCGGTACAAGACGATTTCGGATTGGTCTACGGAATGTTCTATGCGCTGACAGGCGATGGCGTCGACGAGCGCAAGCTCTCCGACTATGCTCGGTTGATACAACGCGAGTTGACAAACATCGACGGCGTTGCCCGCGTACAGATTTACGGCGAGCGCGAAGAATGTATCAACATAGAAATGCAGCCTGAACGGATGGCAACATTAGGCGTTTCGCCTGCCGAGATACTTGCCACACTCAACGGACAAAACGGCATTTACTATACAGGCTACTACGACAACGGGCCAAAGCGCGTGCGTGTAGCTGTAACAGATAAGTTCAAGCAAGTCGAGCAAATACGACAAATGATAATACAAGGTCACGAAGACGACCAACTTCGAATGAGCGACATTGCAATTATCGAAAACGGCTATGCCGAGCCGATACGCAACTCGATGAAATTCAACGATGAGCCGGCGCTGGGCATTGCCGTAGCCGCCTCGTCGGGGTCTGACATTGTCAAGGTCGGCAAATTGGTCGAACAGCGCTTGGCAGAACTCAAAGCCGAGCATTTCAGCGCCGGAGTGGAGTATCACAAGGTGTTCTACCAGCCCGAACGAGTCATCGATGCGTTGTCGACGTTCTTCACCAACCTTATAGAATCAGTGGCCATCGTCGTTGCGATTCTTATGCTTGCTATGGGCTGGAGAAGCGGTGTTATTATCGGAATAAGTTTGGTCATTATTGTCATCGGTAGTTTCTTGATATTGGGATTAGCCGACGGGTCGATGCAACGCGTGTCGCTCGCCTCATTCATCTTGGCAATGGGTATGCTTGTCGACAATGCAATAGTGATAGTCGACGGCATTTTGGTAGACCTCAAACGAGGCTTGCCGCGCAGAGAAGCACTGACACAAATAGGCAAAAAGACAGCCATGCCATTGCTGGGTGCTACGCTGATAGCGATACTGGCATTCTTGCCGGTATTCCTCTCGCCCGACACGGCAGGCGTGTATGTACGCGACTTGTTTATCGTGCTCGGCGTTTCGCTTATGCTAAGTTGGATTTTGGCTCTCGTGCACGTACCGTTGATGGCAGACAATTGGATAAAGACTCACAAGACAGCAGAATCGAAAGCCACCGGCTACAGCTTCGCACACCAATGGTTGCGCAAAAGCCTGGCATTCTGTCTGCGCCATCGCCTTGCCACAATAATCATAGCCTTAATCTTGGTCGGCTTAAGTGGTTACGGTTACGGATTTATGCGCCATGGATTCTTCCCTGACATGGAGTACGACCAACTCTATATGGAATACAAATTGCCGGAAGGGACGAATTCAGACAAAGTAGCCGCCGACCTCGAAGAGATAAGGCATCGACTGCAAAAGCTGCCCTACATCGGCGACATAACGACGTCGGTTGGCAGCACACCGGCACGCTACAACCTGGTGCGAAGCATAGCAACTCCATCGCTCGCTTATGGTGAATTGATTATCAATTTCGAGTCGGCAGAATCGCTCGAAGAGCACATCGACAGCCTTCAGCAAGAGATTGAAGCCCTCTATCCCGACGCTTACATCAAGTTGAAGCGCTACAACATTATGTATAAAAAATACCCGATAGAGGCACTCTTTACCGGACCCGACCCGGCGGTACTTCACCAGCTTGCCGACTCGGCACGCGCTATTATGGACAATTCACCGGTAGTAACAATGACCACCACCGATTGGGAGCCGGCAATACCCGTTCTCGACATTGACTACAACCAAACTGCGGCACGACGCTCTTCGCTTTCGCGGCAAGACATTGCCACATCGGTTCTGACAGCAGCCGGCGGAATACCTATCGGCTATTTCTACGAAGGAATTCATAAAAACACCATTTATATAAAATGCGTTGAGCCCGACGGAAGCAAGTTGGACAACTTGGAAAACGTACCTGTATTCTCTACGCTACCAAACATCAACGGCATTATCAACAAAGACGCCATTATGGCGGTACGTTCCGGCACACTCAACCTGGATGAGATTATAGAAACAGTCAATCAAACGACGCCGCTAAATCAGGTAAGCAACGGCATAAATGTGCGCTGGGAAGACCCGGTTGTGCCACGCTGCAACGGGCAACGCTCGCAGATGGTGATGTGCTCCCCCGCTGCCGGCTACGAGACCGAAAAAGCAAGAACTATTATTGCCGAAAAAATCGAGCAAATTCCACTCCCTCCGGGATATGAACTAAAATGGATGGGCGAAAAAGACGCAAGCACACAAACAATGCACTATCTCTTCGAGAACGTACCATTAGGGGTTGTACTTATGCTCGCCATACTCATTATGCTTTTCAAAGACTACCGCAAGCCGACAATAATAATCTGTTGCATTCCGCTGTTGGCAATAGGAATCGTGTCGGCAATGCTCATCTCCGGACAATCATTCACCTTCTGCGCAATTGTAGGCGCTTTAGGGCTGGTTGGTATGCTTATTAAAAACTGCATAGTGCTTATGGACGAAATCAACATACAATTGGCGAGCGGAATCGACCCGACAGAGGCTTTGCTGAAAAGCTCGGAGAGCCGCATGCGCCCGGTGATGATGGCTTCGCTCACAACGATTCTCGGCATGATACCACTGCTAACCGATTCTATGTTCGGCTCGATGGCTGCAACGATTATGGGAGGATTGCTATTCTCGTCGGTTGCAACGCTAATATTCATGCCGGTACTTTACGCTCTATTCTTTAAAATTAAAATGAAATGAAACGATTAATATTATTTTCCGCCCTTGCAGGATTTGCGATTTCGGCAGTTGCACAAACTCGGCTTTCGCTCGAAGAATGCATCGAATTGGCAAAGACAAACAACAAGCGCATCGAAGCGGCTAACTACAGCCTAAGCGCCGGCGAGTATGAGCAAAAGAGCGCCAAAGCGTTGTTCTTCCCCAACCTAACGCTCACCGGGAATGCCATCTACACAACAGCCAACGGTTCGTACGACTCAGGTGCCGGGCAGTTGCCGATTGTCGAAGGCGGAGCAATTTCGCCCGACAAATATGCCCTGTTTCCCGGCTTGAAGCTATCTTACGACGTCGATTGGCTTGCATCAGCAGGCGTCAAAATCGAGCAACCGATTTATATGGGCGGCAAGATTCAGACAGGCTATCGAATGTCGAAACTTGCCAACAACATATACCGACAAAACAAGCGATTGACCGAGTCGGAAATCGTTGTTGCCACATCGAAGGCTTATGCCAATATGGTCAAAGCCGGAGAATTGCTGAAAGTTGCCAATTCATACAACTCTTTGCTGACGGAATTGCTCCGCACGGTCGAATCGGCATACCGACACGGCGTGAAGCAGAAAAACGATGTGCTGAAAGTTAAGGTAAAACTTAACGAGAGCGAACTGAATATGCGTAAGGCAGAAAATGCTCTGCGATTGGCAAAGATGAACCTTTGTCACGAGATTGGACGCCCTATCGACGACGACATCGAGACGACCACCGACCTACCCGACGTTTCGCCGGAGAAAGATGCTCAACACGATATCTTCGACCGCCCGGAATACCTCATCGTTGAGAGTCAAAGCGACTTGGCTAAAGAGAATATCGCTCTTGCCAAAAGCGACTACATGCCGCAAGTAGGATTAGTCGGACAATACGGTTATGCAAACGGGATAAAACTCAACGGGTCAAAACTCATCGACAATTGGAACTTTCTTGTCGGTGTACAAGTGTCGATACCACTCTACGACTTCGGACATCGAACCAACAAAATCAAATCAGCCAAAGCGCAGTACGCCAAGGCATTAGCCGACCGTCAATACACCGACGAAATGCTATCGCTCGAGGTTGCACAATCTTATAACAACTTAGACGAAGCTTTTTTGGAAAAACAGCTTGCCGCGTCGACTGTCGAGTCGGCTAACGAAAACCTGCGCACGAGCCGCCTTCAGTATGAGAAAGGCACAGAAACGCTTTCCGACTATCTCGAAGCGCAAACCATTTGGCAACAGGCGCAACAAACCGAGATTGAAGCTCGTATCAACTGCTACGTCAAGTGGCTTGAATACCGCAAATCAGTTGGAAAAATCAACTGATTGGACGGCAGGTTAGATTTCTTTGCGGAGGAAACGCCCGGTGATTGACTTTTTAGATTTGGCGATTTGCTCGGGAGTGCCCTCAGCAACGATGCGACCGCCCTCAGTACCGCCGTCGGGACCCATGTCAACAACATAGTCGGCGCATTTTATCACGTCCATGTTGTGCTCGATAACCAGCACGGTATTGCCCTTGTCGACCAATGCATTAAGCACATCGAGCAAAAGGCTGATGTCGTGGAAATGCAAGCCGGTAGTCGGCTCGTCGAGGATGAAGAGCGTTTTGCCGGTGTCGGGACGCGAAAGATGCAGCGCCAACTTGATGCGCTGGCATTCGCCGCCGGAGAGCGTCGATGACGGTTGTCCAAGTTTGACGTATCCAAGACCAACGCTTTGCAACACACGGAGTTTGCGAGCTATTGATGGTATGTTCTCAAAAAATTCGGCGGCTTGATTGATTGTCATGTCGAGCACATCGGCAATAGATTTGCCTTTGTAGCGCACTTCGAGTGTTTCGCGGTCGAAACGCTTTCCGCCGCATGCAGGACAGGTCACAAATACGTTCGGCAAGAAATTCATTTCGATTGTCTTGTAGCCGTTGCCTTTACATTCGGGACATTTGCCGCCGCCTGTTGCGTTGAACGAAAAACGTCCGGGGCGATATCCGCGAATTCGCGACTCCGGAAGGCGTACAAACACATCACGAATGTCGTCCCACAACTTTGTGTAAGTTGCCGGATTCGACCGAGGCAAGCGCCCTATCGGCGATTGGTCGATGGTGATTATCTTATTCAGATTTTCGACGCCTTCAACCGATTTGTATGGCAGAGCATCGGCAAGCGATTTGTGGAAAATTTGGCTCAATATTGGCTGCAGCGTGCCGTTGACAAGCGACGACTTTCCGCTGCCGCTTACACCGGTTACGCACACAAACATTCCTAACGGCAACGTAAAATCGACCGATTTCAAATTGTTGCCCTTACAGCCGCGAAGCGTTAGCGTCTTGCCGTTGCCCGCACGACGTCGGTCGGGCACGGGAATGCAATCCTTTCCGTTGAGATAGCGCGATGTCATGGTGTCTGCCCTTAACATCTCGTCGGGAGTTCCGGCAAAAACGACGTTGCCACCAGCACGACCTGCCCCGGGTCCGATGTCGATAACGTAGTCGGCTTGGAGCATAATATCCTTATCGTGTTCGACCACGATTATCGTATTGTCGCTGTCGCGCAACTGCTTCAACGACTCGATCAAGCGCTCGTTGTCGCGCTGATGCAACCCGATGCTGGGTTCGTCGAGGATGTAGGTAACGTTGACAAGTTGTGAGCCGAGTTGAGTAGCCAAACGGATGCGCTGGCTTTCGCCGCCACTAAGTGTAGATGAGCCACGGATGAGCGAGAGGTAGCCCAATCCGACTTGACACATAAACGACAACCGCGACTTGATTTCTTTAATAATTTCGCGAGCAATGATATTTTGCGTGTCGCTGAGTCGGTCAGCAACGCTGTCGAACCACACCTTCAGGTCGGAAATCTGCATTGCCGATAAGTCGTAGATGCTCTTGCCCGCCACGAAAAAGTGCATAGCCTCTTTGTTGAGCCGTGCCCCGTGACATTCCGGACATACGATAGACGAAAAGAATCGATTCGTCCGTTTTTGCTCAAAGGTGGAATCGTCATCGTCTTGTTGCGATTCGACAAACTTCAGCACGCCGTCGAACGTTGCGTAAGAATCGAACGTTGAAACTTCCGACGACAACGCAAGCCTTTCGCCGGTGCCGTTCAAGATGTCGTTGAGCAAGTCGTCGGGAAGCTGCTCTATCGGTGTTTTTAGCGTAAAGCCATAGTTTTCGCACAGTGCGGCTATCTGATTAAAAATCAGAGTATTCTTATAAGAGCCGAGCGGAAGAATACCACCGGAATGAATGGATTTCGACTTGTCGGGAATGATTTTATCCTTGTCGACAACATTGACGTAACCGAGTCCTTTACAGTGCGGACACGCACCGAGAGGCGAGTTGAACGAAAAGTTGTGCGGCGCCGGCTCGCGATAAGAAAGCCCGGTAGCGGGGTCCATAAGCGTTTTGCTGTAATAGCCGACTTCATCGGCGTCGACGTCGTAAATCATTACCAACCCGCCGGCTTGCTTCATTGCCAAAGCCACGGTGTCGGACAGTCGATGTCGGTCGGTGTCGACAGCTTTCAACTTATCGACAACGAGTTCAATATTATGGTTACGATATCGGTCGACTTTCATACCGGCAACGAGTTCGCAAATTTCGCCGTCGACGCGCACGTTAAGATACCCCTTGCGGCGATATTGTTCAAACAGGTCTTTGTAATGACCCTTTCGGTTGTTGACGAGCGGCGCGAGAATCATCGTTTTCTTGCCGGCATATTTTTGAAGGATAAGGTCGACGATTTGCTGCTCGCTGTATTTCACCATCTTCTCGCCGGAGAGATACGAAACTGCTTCGCCGATGCGGGCATAGAGCAACCGCAAGAAGTCGTAGACTTCGGTGATAGTACCTATTGTGCTTCGCGGGTTCTTGTTGATTGTTTTTTGTTCAATCGAAATGACAGGCGTCAAGCCCTCAATTTTGTCGACATCCGGGCGTTCAAGCCCGCCGAGCATACGCCGCGCATATGCCGAAAACGTGTCGATGTAGCGACGTTGCCCCTCTGCATAGATGGTATCGAACGCAAGCGACGACTTTCCGCTACCGCTTAGTCCGGTAATTACGGTCAACTTATTATGAGGTATCTCGACGTCAATATTTTTGAGGTTATGGACGCGAGCACCTTCCACTAATATTGTGTCGTCGATGTCGTTCGAATGTATCATTTGTCGAATAATTTTGCCACAGTTTTTGTCTGAGAACTACGATAAAGTTCTTTCTTCACGGGGACTTTCACAACATATCGTTTCCCGGTCTTATTCGGGAGCGAAGTGCTGCGAATCCACTGATTAGCCTCGCGCAATTGAGCATATGAAATGCCGTGGTTTTTCGCCCAAGCCACCCAATCGCCGACTGCCGTATCGACCTCTACATCCTTGCATTTCGGGGCGTAATAGAGTTGGTTTTTGGCAATACGAAAGCCGTATTTATCGTAATTCTCAATAACGAGTTTATAAGCCATAATGCGGAAGATGTAGCGCGACGTTTCCTTGTTAAGATAAAGGTCGAAAGCATTATCGGCATCTTGCTTGGAGAGCTCGGAAGCAATACGCGCCATTCCGGCATTGTACGAAGACGCTACGGTAAGCCAGCAGCCATACTTCTTATAGCCTTGCTTAAGGTATTTGCAAGCCGCTTCAGTAGCTTTTTCGACGTTGTAGCGTTCGTCGACGTCGTCGTTCACTTCCAAGCCGAACTGCCTGCCTGTCGCAGCAAGAAATTGCCAGAGTCCGGCAGCTTTGGCGCCCGAATAGGCGCGCTCGTCGAAGATGCTCTCCGTTGCAACCAAGTAGAAGAAATCGGTCGGCACGCCGTTGCGTTTCAGAATAGGGACTATCACGTTGTAGTACTTGTTAGCGCGTTTGATGGCAAGCATCGTCGATGAATGTCCGAACACCAACGAAGAGAGTTCGCGGTCCATTCGTTCGTACATATCTTCGCGGTCGAAAGAAATTTCGGTGTCGGCAAAGGTCATCTTAGACGGGATTGTCGGACTTGTAACGGAATTGTCGTTAGCCAATGCAAATACGTTAACAAGACACGCAATTACAAGTGTTGTGAATAGTCTATTCAGTTCCTTCATTACTTGTGGTGTTATTGTTTTTAGATTTTAGAATGTTAATATCTCCTTTTTTCTTATATTTCTTACCGTCAGACCCGGTTGCTTCGATAACGTAGAAGTAAACACCCGACTTGACATACTTGCCTTTATACTTACCGTCCCATCCTTGCGACGGGTCTTCGAAATGGCACATTTCAACTCCATATCGGTCAAAAATCCAGCATTTGAACGACGTCAACGATTTGTAGGACACTTTCCAAACGTCGTTAATACCTTCGCTGGCATCCGGAGAGAAAGCGTTGGGACATTCCAAAGCCGACTCGCCGATTGTCACCTGATAAGGTTCGCTCTCGGTCGTACACGTGCCATCGGCATTTGCCGCCAAGAAGCGGACGTAGGTTGTGCCTTGTTCGGTAAATGTGTATGTAATTTCGTCGTCTTTCATACTTACGCTCACTTCGTTAAACTCCGGGTCGGCGCTGAATTGCCATTCACGATATTCAACGGCATCAGAGCAATAGGCTTTGAACGTGATTTCTGCCGGAGCGGAGCCGCCAAGCGATTCGGAATCGGTGCGTTGCTCGTTGTCGCTGTCGCGCTCGGTTTGTGTTGCTGTCGTGTTTGCATCGACTGCCAAAGCGGTATAGGTGTCGCTCGTCACCGACACGCCTCTGCCCCACTCGGTCGAGAAACGGTCGCCGCTGATGGTAAACGTCGTATTGGTCAGCGGAGCCGCTACTACCAAACGTGCACCGATGGCATCGAGAGTTTTGCTCTGCTCGACAGTTTGGTATTCCAAATCAGCCTCGTTCCATTCCTGCGAATCGTAGGTCACTGCAATCTGACGGCTCAGTTGCTTGGGAACGCCGTTTATGGTATAATACTGAATTGCTGCGCCACTACCGTCAATCAACAGCGTGGCTGTGCCGCAGTCTTGCTCGTCGGCGAATGATATCCCGTTGAGCGAAAATTCGTGCTTTGAATAGTCGACAATCCAATAACAATGTTGACGCCCGCCGTCGGTGATGATATATCCGCAATCTGCTTCGAAATTGCCAAGCGACGAAGTGTTGCCCGACTCGACTATGCCACTGACTTCGTCGGCAAAACCGCCACCCGACTCGCGAAAACGCAACCACTCGACATTTCCGCTGTCGGACACATACGAAATCGTTGCACCCGCTGCGGTGTCGACAACGTAGATGTTTTCCAACCCCGTGGATGCTTCCGGCTTCACCGTAATCACTCGACAGCCCTCGAATCTTACTTCGTTTGCCATTGCTGTTAAGGCAACGACTCCGGTGATTGCTGATATTATTAGTTTTTTCATCATACTATTCTTTATATTTGTAACGATATTCAGCGGCAGTTATTGCATCGACCACACTAATCTAATCCGCACAAAGGTCTTTGAACGGACAGTATGTGCATTGCTTCTTGTCCTCAGTCTGACGGAACGGCACATCCCAATTGAATATCTCGTTGAGAGTACCTATAAACCGGTCGAAGAAAACCTTAGAGTCGTCGACGTTATCAGCAATTACGCAGTGATAATCCCTGACTTGCGGACTATTTTTATTTTGACTTCCCTTCCGATACAACCCGAACGAATTGTCGGGCGCAGTGTACATCGTGCGAAATTTATAAATCGCCGGCATAATCGGTGTGCCCGGTTGCAATTTCTCAATGAGGCTATACAAATGACTGTATAAAAGCACCTGGAAGATGCCTTTACAATCATATTTACCGCTGAAAGCCGCGTCTAATGAGGATATCGACGTTTCATCACCACCCGATTTGTAGTCGACAATACGCAACGTCCCGCCTGCCTTGTCAAGCCTGTCGATAATAAATTTGACGTTAACTGTACCTGCGTCAATCGTTATGGAGTACGTTTTCTCGACTTCTCCGCCAATGTACTGAAAAACGGTGCCGTTTTGGCAGAACGCGTCAATCTCATGCTTGAGCATCGGCATTAGCATATGGCTTACCGCTCCAAGAATCACATTGACGTCGCCCGTCATATTATTGTCATCGATAGTGTATGACGCCGGTTTTTTCAAATATTCGGAAACAATAGCTTTCTTGATATAGTCATCTATTTTGCCATTTCTCAACTCCTCAAGGAACTGTTTCGACACTTTTTTGCCGGGGGCATCTTCGTATGCGACCTGTAAGGCTTTATGGATGACATTACCAAACGTTGCGGCATCGATGAAATCGTCGATTTCGTCAGGCTCTTTGATGCCTTCGACCGACTCCAAATAGAAGCGCAAACTGCATCCGAGATATTTATAAATCGTCGAAGGCGAAAGGCATCGCTCCGGGTCTTTGCCTTCGAATGCCAAATATTTTTTCAATTTGTTTTGAACTACTTCAGATTTCTCGACCTCTATCTTATTTTTGTTGCGCGATGCAAGGCTTAACGAGTATAGGCTGCGTTGGTACGACCGACATTTGTCCCTATAGATACGCTCTATTTGCTTGATGAAACGCGACTCCTCACCGCTCGAGAGACCCTGCACACGAGTGTCGTAGATAAGATAGACATTCTCGGCGCGACTGAGCATCCGGTAGAAATAGTAGGTCTGCATCGCATCTTGTTGGCGACGCGTCGGCATATTATATCCGCTTCGCATAAACTGCGGGATGAACGATGCCGAATACGACTTTGCCGGATAGATTTTTTCGTTCATCGATAGTATGAACAGATTCTTAAAGTCGAGCAAACGAGTTTCGAGTACGCCCATAATCTGCATACCGAGCAACGGTTCGCCCTCGAACGGCACCGTCATCGTGCTCAGCAACCTATTGGTCAGATACAGATACTGCAACCCTTGCGTCTCGATATGCTCTTTTTCGGTCAACTGCTTGATGCGCGAAATGGTGTTATTGTATACTTCCAAGAAATACGAATCTATTTGCGACAATCCTTCGCTACCCATAATAGCTGTCAGCACATCTTTCAGATACTTATATCCGTCGATGTCCGCGCTATATGCGAAGATAGGTGCGAGTTCGGTGGAAAAATTGCAAATAGTAGACGATGGCACGAAATAGAGTCGCCGCTGGGTAATTTCCGACTGAACGGCTGCAACAAATTCTCGATTTGTAGCGATATAGGGATGCGATAGAAGCGAATTCAAATCTTCGTAAAAGAAGCAGGTTTCGCCGTCGACGACGCGACTGCGTTTGAGCATCGAATTAAGCGTGTTGAAAAACGTTGCCGGCGACGATTGTTTGATAGGGAATCCCATCGTAACGTTGACAGCCGTAATTTGTTGCGGCACGCTGTAGAGCACGCTGTAGAGATGCTTTTCCTCCGGCAATACCACGGCGGTTTCTACCAAATTGTAGTTTTGCGACGCATCCGGATAGAGTTCGTTGAGAATTTTGCCGACCACCTTGGCTTGCCCGCTTCCCGAGGGAACTGCAATGACGTTGATGTTGGGCAACGTCTCGATTGGCTCTTCGTCAAGTTTTTTGCGGCTGGGAAATTCTTTTATGTACTCACCTGTAAATAGCGAGGCTATGTTGTTCTTATCTTCAAATACGGGTCCGTTGCAGTCCCAATAGTAGTCGCCGATTCGTTTGTCTTTAAAGCTCTTAAAAATCGACCTCTCGGCATTCGACAGCGTGCTGAATCCTACAAACACAATCTTTTTATGCCCGAAATCCGTTCTGCCCTCAATCTGTTCGGCTGCGCTGCGATAGATAAGCCCCGGGTAGCCGATGCCACGCTCGAGCAACGCACATCGGAACTTGTTGTACAGCTCAGGCAGTTTCGACCACAGTACGCGGTATTTCTCCGACTTTTCGAAGAGACTTTCGTCGCCACCGGGCGTGCGTTGCTCGCCCCAATATCGAAGAATCACTTCGCACTGCTTCTCTGTCAACGGGTTGGTGTTGATTTCTTTGTAATCCACCAAGTTTTTGAGCACCTCATCGGAATTGACAAGATACATATCGATGTCGTTGAAATCGTTCAATATCGTATCGCCCCAATAGAGGAAGCGTTCGAACGTCACATTTTGAGTGCCTTTCAACGATTTGTAGGCATTAAACAAAGCAAAAAGCAGCTCGACACGGTCGGCTTCGACGAGATTGGATTGCTCCGCAACGAAGTCGGAAATAGTCACGATACCCGGCATTATCATCGACTGACGAGCCGCCAAATGCAACTCGTTGCGCAGAAACGTGCAACTCCGTCGGTTTGGCAACACGAACAGTGTCTTATGGAGGTCCGGGTCGGCAATAAATGCTCTTGCCACAAGCGATAGAAATGAATGCTTCATATTTTACATTTTTATGGCAATCGTCATTTTCAAAGCGAAATCGAACATAACAATTTTCATATTCGCATTGCGCATTATGTCTTCAACTGCCTTATCTATTTCCTTAACCATTATCTCGATGTTGCGCTCGTTGATAAACGGCGAAAACTTGCGGCTGAAGTCCGACTCTTCGCTACTCATATAGTTAAGCGCAGGATTTCCGATGTTGTAGATAAAATTCTCGCGCACCATCTTCGATAGATAATCCATAAAGATACGCCCTTTTTCGCGGCCGAACTCAGCCACCTCGTCAGCCCAATCCTTCAGGTCGCGCACGTCTTTCTTATAAGCCGAACGCATCAGTCGCTTGAACATTTCCAAGCGCTGCCGTGCATCGTCGTCGTTGCGCAACATCTGCTCGGCACGAGTGATGCTGCCGCCCGACGAATTGGCTATCGACAGAGCATAGCCCCCATCGACGGCATATCGGTCGACCATATATCGAGCCACCGTTTCCGTGGTCAACGGTTTGACCTTTATCCGCTGTACGCGCGAATATATCGTCGGAAGTATCTCCGCCGAATCGTTGCTGACAAACACAAGAATAGTGCCTTCGTGCGGCTCCTCAATCATCTTTAGAAGGTGGTTGGCACACTGCTCGTTCATCTTCTCAGGAAGCCACAATATCATAATTTTTGTCGACGACGCATAAGCTTTCGTACTCAGTTTGCGCAAGATGACGTCGCCCTCGTTGTTATAGATTATCGGCTTGGTTGTGCCACAGTTGAGCGTGTCAATCCAATCGGCAAACGAGGCATAACGATTCGCCTTCGTAAATTCATTCCATTCGTCCATAAACTCGTCGCAATAGGAAGGCGACCCCGATTTGCGCTTAAAAATCGGGAAGACGAAGAACGTATCGGCTTGATTGCCGGTCTCATATTGCCGACACGACGGACATTCGCCACAGGGCTCGCCGTCGGCTGTTCGATGCTCGCAATGCACATACTGCGCAAACGCACGCGCCAGTCCCAACTTACCGACTCCCTCAGGACCTTCGAGCAACAGTGCGTGCGGAATGCGGTCGGTGTCGACCATCTGTCGCAGTCGCTGCTTGACAGATTCCTGCCCTACTATGTCGCTAAACCTCATATCAATACACTATTTTGGCTACCTCCTTAACACTATCGACTGCATTGAGCGAATAGAAATGGATGCTCTCAACGCCGCGGCGCAGCAAGTCGCGCGCCTGCATTGCACACCATTCAACGCCGACCTGTCGCGTCGACGCCGAATCGTTGCACTTCATCAACTCCGACACCAAATCGCTCGGCAAATCAACGTGGAACGTCTTCGGCAACACCGTCAACTGGCTCGGCGAAACTATAGGCTTTAGCCCGGGTATAATCGGAACCGTGATGCCCGCACGGCGGCATGCGTCGACGAACGCAAAATACTTCTCGTTGTCGAAAAACATCTGAGTAACAATGTATTCCGCTCCGGCGTCAATCTTTTTCTTTAGATACTGGATATCGATGTCGAGATTCGGAGCCTCGTCGTGCTTCTCCGGATAGCCCGCAACTCCGTACGAAAAACGGCGGTCGCTTACAACTTCCATTTTCGAGCCGTCGGCAAAATAGCCCTCGTTGAATTTATTCACCTGCCCCTGGAGTTCAAGCGCATGTGCGTGACCGTTCTCCATCGGCACAAACCGATTCTCGTGCTTTGCCTTGTCGCCACGCAACAGCAGCAGATTCGTTATGCCGAGAAAGTTCAAATCAATCAAGGCATATTCCGTCTCGGTGCGCGTAAAACCGCTGCAAATGATATGCGGTACAGCCTCTATGCCGTAGCGATGCTGAATGGCTGCAGCCACAGCCACTGTCCCCGGGCGAGACCGCTCTACCGCACGCTCATACAGGCCATCGGCATTACATTTGAACACCAATTCACTGCGGTGAGTCGTAATGTTGACCCACAGCGGGTCGAACTCACGCAATTTATCTATAGCACTAAAAATTTGACCTATACTTTTACCCTTCAGCGGCGGCAGAACCTCAAACGAGAACCCCGCACCGCCATGATTCTTAATTAATTCAGGTATTGTCATACTCGATTACTTATTTAGGCAAAAGTACGAAAAATCGCGAGCAATACAAAACAAAAACGCCCAAAACCACAAAGAATGGAAAATCCATTACCTCCATTACCTGCGAGCATCGCCCGAAGCGAAAAGTCCATATACAACTCAACCCCTCGGAGGTGTCCGAAGGGTTGAGTTAGCGATTGAAGCCGACTGGTGGAAACCGAGGCTCCGTTCACGACTTGACCGATTAAGCGAGAGCAGTGTCAAACTTGTTTGAACAATGCCGAGCGTGAGGGAAAGCGCGTAACGAAAGCGCTGCGGCGATGCCGTAACTCCTTTAGCGTATAATAATTTTACGGGTTTCTAATCCGGAGTAAGCTTTCCAAATATATATACCACGTTGAATATTAGACCAATCGTTGAGCCTGATATTCCTTTGTATAAGAATACCATTCAATGAATATAGATTACCAGTGGTATTATTATTGTTTATTTGAATATCTTCAATACCAGAGTCGGACTGCGATTGTGGGAATAAAGGGAGCGACGGAAACCAATAATTCATTATCATCTCGTAATCCCGGATTTTTTCTCCTTGTGGAGAATAACGCCGGGTAATGTATGTTGGAGTCCCGAATTCATGGTAAAGAGCCATATAAATTTCATCAGTTAAAGGATGAACGCCAATTGCACACCCATAAAGTTTCCAATTGGCACCTTCTTCTTCGAGATCAATAAATAAGGTTTGCTCACGAGTATCACAATCAAATTTATATATCTTGGTGCCGGTGAACCAACGGTTAGGACCACCCTTCCAATAGAGGCAGTTCTGAACAGAAGATGCAACAAAAGCATCCGGGGTCCAAGCATACCATGAATTTGATGGGGGATACATTCCTTCAGGAATATCAATTATTTCATAAGAAAGAGTTTCGGGATTCAACCTTACTATATAATTCCTTAATTCCGCAACACTATAATTTAACTTTATTTATAAGTTCCTGAGCAACAAAAAGTTGCCCAGGATTTTGCCATGTCAGAATTTTCACTTATC
>SFJG01000117.1 GCA_004555955.1 Bacteroidales bacterium
TTTTATCCCCAATATGCAACTTCAATGATGCTATTAGGTGTTTATTTCACTTGCATTAAATGTTTGTGACTATTTATTTTGCTCGAAAAGTTTTGCATATCACATTTTTTTGAAAGTTGACTTGAACAATCCCTACTAAAAAAATGAGGGCGTATCAATAGTTTAATTTTGATACACCCTGCACAAAAACAGATTCTTTATTAATGTTGAGCTATTTCTTACGCTGTTGTTGAGCGCGCTGGGCAGCTTGTGCCTGGCGCTGAGCTTCCTCGAGACGTGCCATAAAGCCGCTTTTCTTTTTTGGCTTTTTCGCACGCTCAGCCATTCGTGCTCGCATCTTGTCTTCTTTCAGGAAGAAGCGGAATGCGTAGGTCTGACCGATGGTGATGAGCAACGACAGGAAGTAGTAGTAACTCAATCCGGCTGCATAGTTGTTGAAGAACACCAGGAACATCACGGGCATCAGATACATCATCCACTTCATGCCGGGCATCGAGTTGTTCGACGGATTGGCTTGCATATTGAGGTAGGTATAAACAATGTTGACAGCCGTCATAAGCAAGCAGAAGAGGCTCAAATGGTTGCCGAAGAATGTCGAAATGATTGGAATGTGAACGTCCCACGACCAAATAACGTCGGGAGCCGACAGGTCTTCCGCCCACAAGAATGGCTCGCCGCGAAGCTCTATGCACGATGGGAAGAACGAGAACATAGCAATAAGAATCGGCATCTGCAACAACATCGGCAGACAGCCGCTCATCGGGTTGGCTCCCGCAAGGTTGTAGAGTTCCATCATCTTTTGGTTGCGCTTCAACGCGTTGTCCTGTCCGGGATATTTCTCGTTGATGGCTTTGATGTCGGGCGCAAGGAAACGCATCTTCGCTTGCGACGAATAGCTCTTATACGTCAACGGGAAGAGTATTACCTTGATGAAGATGGTAAGCAGCAAGATAATGATACCGTAGTTGAGGTCGAGCGTGCCCAAGAAGTTGAACACGGGGATGATTATGCCGGTGTTAATCCAGCGGAACATCTTCCAGCCCAACGGAATGAGGCGGGTCAACTCGAGGTCGTCGTCGCCGAACGCTTCCGAATAGGTGTCGAGCAGACTGTATTCGTTGGGGCAGAACACGAAGGTGAACGATGCCGCGGTCGGGTTGCTCGAACTATATTCCAACGAGGATACGACCTCCAAATCTTTCATATATTTCTTATAGTCGGGCGAATCTTTGTCGACCGGGATGCTCCTAAGGTTGCTCGTACCCAAGAAATAACTGTCGGCGATGAGCACCGTCGAGAAGAATTGGTCTTTGAAGCCAATCCACTTGAGTTTGTCGGCGATTTCTTCTTCGTCGTCGCTTGTTTCGCTCAAGTAGTCGGTGTCGCCGCCGTTGTACTTATAATAGAGTCCGCTGTTGCGTTCTTCGAACATCTCGCCGCGCTCGTGACGTTGCAAACGCCCGCGCCATTCGAAATCCATCGTGGCAATGTTGGTGGGGATTACCGTGTTCATATTTTCTTGAACGACGTCCATCTTCACCATATAACTGTCTTTCTTCAACGTATATCGAATGCCGAACGACACGTTGCTCTCAAACTGCAACTTCATCAACACGGTTGAGTCGTTTTCGACCACCGGAGTGAAGTAGAAGTCGTGTGTGTCGAAACGTTGAGTGTCGTTGTTGAGAATAAAGCTGTAGGCATTGTTCTCGTTTTCGAACAACACAGCCGGAACGGTTTTGCCTTCGCTGTAGGCTGTATATTTCTTGAGTTCGACGCGACTGACGACACCTCCTTTGGTTGAGAGGTCGACAGCCACGAGGTCGTTTTGCAAACGTACGGTCGTGCTATCGCCACTTACAAAGCGTGCAAAGTCGCTATATTTCGATGCCTCGCCGACTGCCAAACGAACGGCTTTTACGGCGCTGTTAAACACCAAGCGAACACTGTCGGCAGCCGGCTTTGCCAAGTCGTCCAACGAAAATTCTTTGCCACCTGCCTTTACCGTACCGGCAAGTTCGTCGCCGGCAAGAGTAAGCACAACGTCGCCGTGACGGAGCGTCGTTGCAACGCCGTCGTCCGACTTCTTGCCATATTGCGCCACGATGGTCTTTATCTCAGCAAGTTCGGTGGCACTCAAACTGTCGACAACGGCTACCGGTGCCGATTCCTTTTGCTCGGTTTGCGTCTCTGCGGTTGCTTTCAACTCTTCTTCGCTCGGCGAATTCAGCCACGAAAAAGCGAAGATAACAACCCCCATCAGCACCAAACCTAATATCGTATTTCTATCCATCTATCTGTTAATCGTTTATTATTTATTGTTAATCGTTTATCGTTGCTCTCTAATCTTTAATCTCTAATCTACGCTTTAGCGTTATCAATAGCCGCCTTCACAAAGCTCAAGAATATCGGATTGGGCGACAACACCGTACTGCTGTATTCGGGATGATATTGCGTGCCGATAAACCATTTCAACTTCGGGATTTCGACAACTTCGACCAAGTGCGTATCCGGGTTCTCGCCGACGCATTGCATTCCGGCAGCCTCAAATGCCTTGCGATATTCTTCGTTGAACTCGAAGCGATGGCGGTGACGCTCGCTGACGAATGTCGTTCCGTAGGCTTGTGCAGCTTTCGAGCCATCGCGAAGAACGCAGTCGTAGGCGCCCAAACGCATCGTTCCGCCCATATTCGAAATGCTCTTCTGCTCTTCCATAAGGTCGATTACGTTGTAAGGCGTTTGCGGATTCATCTCGGTACTATTGGCATCTTTCAAGCCGAGCACGTTGCGCGCAAACTCAATGACCATACACTGCATACCTAAGCAGATGCCGAAAGTGGGCACGTCGTGCTCGCGGCAATACTTGATGGCTGAAAATTTGCCGTCGATGCCCCGTTGACCGAATCCGGGAGCGATAATCACGCCATCGAGCCCGGCAAGCTTCTCGGCAACGTTATCGTCGTCGACTTTCTCGGAGTGGATATAGACGAGGTTGAGCTTGTGATTGTT
The DNA here is from genome assembly GCA_004555955.1 of Bacteroidales bacterium. GTDB lineage: Bacteria > Bacteroidota > Bacteroidia > Bacteroidales > Muribaculaceae > Limisoma. Next base: position 3,010 of record SFJG01000117.1, read on the forward strand.
ATAGGTTGCCGCTTGGAAAAGCGACTCGTTGATTGACTTATACGCGTCTTGGAGTTCGACGTATTTACCTACCAAACCGATAGTAACCGTCTTTTCTGCGCACTGCATCTTATCGAGGAATTCCGTCCAGCGCGACATATCGGGCTCGCCCTCGTAGGGAGTGTTGGTCTTGCGAAGAATAATCTCATCGAGGTGTTGCTCGTGCATCGTCAACGGCACTTCGTAAATCGACGGCACGTCGATTGATTGGATAACAGCATCGGGCGACACATTGCAGAACAGCGCAACCTTGCGACGCATTGACACCGGTATGTCTTTTTCGGTGCGCAGAATCAAGATATCGGGCTGAATGCCGACCTCTTGCAACTGCTTTACGGAGTGCTGCGTAGGCTTTGTCTTGAGTTCCTTGGCAGCTTTGATAAAGGGCACGTATGTCAAGTGGATGCAGATGCAATTGCTGCCGAGTTCCCACTTGAGTTGACGCATCGACTCCAAGAATGGAAGCGACTCGATGTCGCCGACGGTGCCTCCGATTTCGGTGATAACGAAGTCATATTTTCCCGTATTGCCGAGCAACTTGACGTTGCGCTTAATCTCGTCGGTGATGTGAGGCACGATTTGTACGGTCTTGCCGAGATAGTCGCCGCGACGCTCCTTGTCGATAACGCTCTGATAGATGCGGCCCGTCGTTATGTTGTTGGCGCGGGAAGTGTGCACATTCGTAAAACGCTCGTAGTGCCCCAAGTCAAGGTCTGCCTCATGTCCGTCAACGGTTACATAGCATTCGCCATGCTCGTACGGATTAAGCGTTCCCGGGTCGATGTTGATATACGGGTCAAACTTTTGGATTGTTACTCTAAAACCGCGCGAAAGCAAGAGTCTTGCCAACGACGACGAAATTATGCCTTTTCCAAGCGACGACACAACTCCTCCGGTCACAAAAATGTACTTCGTTTCCACTTTTATCGCATTTTATCAATTATTTTGCAAATGTACACAAAAACTATGATATTAACAAAAGCAGTGAGACTGTCTAATCAAAGTTAGACAGCCTCACTATCAGCGATAGACTATTGTTTCGACTTATCGAACTATCAATTTTGCGGTTTTCGCACCTGCGGCATCGGCTATGCGTACGAGATAGACGCCTCGCTCCATGCCCTCGGTCGACATTGCTGCCACGCCGTCAATGCTGCGCTCCATCACTTTACACCCGCTCATCGTGTAGACTTCGACGCGGGCTGCGCCTTCGGCTGCCACAGTAAACTGTCCGCCACGGGCTACCGGATTGGGATAGATGGTTGCTGCACTTGCCTTTACGCTCGCAGTACCGCCTTGCGCGTGGTTGTAGACCGCTTCCCAACCGGGAACTTGTATTTCGAACTGCGCGTCTTTTGTCGACGCTCCCATATCGAAACGCAACGTGTTGAGCGTTATAGGATAGATGCCTACGTCGTCGGGGTCGCACCAATCGTTCAAATCGAACTCAACCGTGGTCTCGACGTTCGTAGGAAGCGTTTCGTTGGTGGCAACCCAAACGCCTACCATTTCGCCGAGAGCATTTTTCGCCGATGACGAAACTTTTTTGATTGTTGCATCGCCCGGATTGATGCGCACGCGCAACTTGTCGGGGATGCTCCATACGGTTACGGGCCGCTCTACGGAAATATATGCGCCGCGCGCCGAGCCGTTGCCGGTATAGTTCAAGCGGAAGCCGTTGTCGAGTTCGGAGATGGCAAGCCCTGTTCCGCCGTTCTGCTTAAGTGTCCATCCATCTGTGGGGAATTGGCGCAGTACGGGCATCACGTTGGCAGTCGGTATCTCAACGGTCACTTCGAGTTCGCCGACGAAGTTGCCTACCGTGCCGGTAATTGTCGTTGTGCCGTCCTTGAGGCCGGAAATGACGCCGCTTGTTGCTCCGACCGAAGCTATTTCGTTGTCGTCGGAAGTCCATGCCACGGCCATCGGGCTGATGGGCATCGATGTTTCGCCCATCATGGCGTTGACTTCAACCTCATACGAACGGTTGTTGTCGAGCAGCACTTTGCCAAGACGCAAAGAAATATTGTCGCTGAGTTCGACTGTAACGGGGATTGTTGCCGTCAAGCCGTTGTAGGATGCAGTGAGCGCCTGAGTGCCGCTGCCAATGCCATAGAAGGTCGTGCCGTCGTTGATCTTGTACGTCGGTATCAATGAGCAGTCCGTATTGATTATAGCCGTAGAATTTTGGCGTATAAATGCCGTATTTTGGAAATTTCATCGACCAATCGACGAAACGAATCTCGGCAATCGTATTGTCTTCGGGCTGATTGAGCACGGCATGCAGGCTGTTCGAAACGGCGCGTTCGTGGCCGTCGCTCGGGTCGTTGACGATGCCCAATTGTTGCATAAACATTGTCGAGCTGCCGCCGCCGTCGACGTTGACGGCATCGTAGCAACCGGCGTAGCGCATAATGTCGGCACCCTGGGTGTAGGTACAGCCACTTGAGCGTGCGGAGCGTCCGTCGACGAGTCCCCACACCATCTTCGAGCGGTCTTCGTTGTAGCCGAACATCGTGCGCGGGTTGTAGGCATCGCGAGCGTTGATAAATCGTCCGGCAGTGTAGGCAGTCACGCCGCGGTCGAGGATGATGACGTCGCCGCCGCTGGCTTCTTTAAGGTCGGGCTTGATGTCGTAGTTTGCCAAACGTGTTTCGAAGAGCATTGTCAGTTCTTCGCCGTCGGTCAGCGAAAGCACATCGTCGACGCGGCTGCCTTTTGCCGACAGAACAGCCTCGCCGGGTCGAACTTGCATATTTCCGCCGACAACAGGCTCACCGACAACAACCATCTTGAACGGTCGATTGATTGCCCAGCGCTCGCCATGGGCAAGGCGCACGCGAATCTCGGTGGCGTCGGAAGTCTTTGTCCAATGTCCGCCGAGTTCGTTATAGAGCACGAGTTGGTTGTCGTTCAGGTCGTGATTGATGTGGCTGAGCGACACCTGTGCGCCGCTGCTGCGAGTCATTGTCCACGACTGCTTGGGAAAGTCGCACCACATATTTTTGTCGTAGTCGATAAAGAAATGTCCGTAGTTGGTCGCCTCGTCGTCGTCGAACATTGCAATCTGACCGTCCATATAGCAGCAGCGATGCGGATTGCCGATATACGGGTCCCAAGTGATGTAGAAGTCGGCATTACAACTTGCATAATAGTAATTGCCCGGAGCGTTTTTGCGGATGGCTATCGACGAAGGTGTTTCGACGGTAAGCAACGAGTCGTTGCCCAACTCCATACGAAATTGGACG
>SFJG01000025.1 GCA_004555955.1 Bacteroidales bacterium
CCCCTCCCCATTCCGAACAGGGAAGTTAAGCCCCGCCGCGCCGATGGTACTGAGAAATCGGGAGAGTAGGTCACCGCCCCCTTACAGAGGATGAATCACTAATGGTTCATCCTCTTTTTTTTGTTGTCAAACAGGCTCTTATCGGCGAAGCGGCATTAAAATTTGCTTTTGCGAGCAATTTGCCGTACTTTTGCATAAGATACGCTAAGGCATTTGCTTTGTATAAAAAAGGAATTGTATGATAAGACTAAGATATTTATTAATTATTCTGATTCTTCCGTTTTCGCTGATAATGACGGGGCAGAATTTGAGCCAGGCGAAGAAGTATTTCCAAGCCGGGAACTATCAAAAGGCGTTACCGCTGTTTCGCGAGAGTTTGAAGTCGTCGCCGAAGCGTGCCGACTTAAATCAATGGGTCGGTATTTGTCTTTGGGAAACCGGTAAGCACAAAGAAGCGTTGCCTCATCTTGAGTTGGCTGCGAAGTCGTTGGCTCCGTCTAATGCCTATTTGGCATCGTACTATTATCGCTCTATGGACTACCGTCGTGCGTCTGATTATTGGGATTCTTACGAGTCGTTACGCGACGATGATGAAGAAATAGATGAGCGCCCTGGCGAGGTTAAGAAGGCTATGGATATGCTTGGTAACGTTGAACGAATAGCGATTATCGATAGTTTGGTGGTCGACAAGGCTGATTTCTTCAAGCATTATCGATTGTCGCCTGAGGCGGGTTCTATTTCCGGTACTGAAATACTTCCTTATGCGAAACCGCAGGTGTCGACGTCGGTTTTTATGCCGGAATCGAAGGAACGTATGTTGTGGGCGCAGCCGGATTCTACCGGACGTCTGTGTATTACCGAATCGTATAAATTGGTTACAGGCAAATGGGACAACTACAGCGTTGTGTCGCCGGAGCAACTTAACGATGGTGGCGACGTCAATTTCCCGTTTTTGATGGCAGACGGCACAACGCTCTACTATGCTTGCCGCGGTGCCAATTCCATCGGGGGTTATGACATCTTTATGTCGCGTCGCGATGGAACAACAGGTGAGTATTTAGCACCGCAAAACATTGGTTTTCCCTACAATTCACCCTACGACGACTATCTTCTTGCCATCGACGAGATGACCGGTGTTGGCTGGTGGGCAACCGACAGGTTGCAGATACCCGGCAAGGTGGTTATCTACATTTTTGTGCCCAACAGCGTTCGCCGCAATTGCGACGCCGACTCGGAGGATGTGTATAGCCTGGCTGCGGTTAAATCGATAAAAGATACGTGGGAAGCGGATACGGATTATTCTGCTTATCGTGAGCGAATTAATGCGATAACTTACGAGGATGATACCGAAGAGAATGAGTTTGTATTTCATGTTCGTAACGGTTTGACATATACGCGTTTCGATGATTTTCGCAGTGCGGAGGCGCGCGGCTTGATGGAAAAGCACGTCAAGGTTGCATCGTTTATCGACGATATCTGCAGCCAACTTGCCGACTTACGTCGGTCGTATCGCACAGCGAGCAAGGCAACCAAGCAACAATATGCCGGGAAGATAGAAACGTTAGAGCGCTCAATTTTGAAAAATGAGGACGAACTTCGCGGGATTGCTCGAGCCATACGAGCAGCCGAGTTGTCGCAGATTAAAGGTGAGGAGCGTGATGATTGATTTTGAAAGAATAGCGCGGGAGTCGCAGTTGTATAATTTTCATTCGCATACGCCGTACTGTGATGGTCATGCGCCGATGCGCGATTTCGTGGAAGAGGCGATTCGTATGGGGTTTACCGACTGGGGTTTTACGCCACATTCGCCTGTGCCTATAGCCTCGCCATGCAACATAAAGCTCGCTGACGTTGAACGATATTTGTCTGATTTTGAAAAACTTCGCCGCGAGTTTGACGGGCGGATACGATTGTATAAGTCGTTCGAAATCGACTATCTCAACGACGAATGGAATGCTCGAAATCCGCTCTACGACGATTTCGACTTGGATTATAAGATAAGTTCCGTGCATTTTGTGCCGTGTGGCGATGAGTTTGTCGATACAGACGGCCGCTTTGAGTCGTTTCGTGCGAAGATGTCGAAATATTTCGATAACGACATCGAATCGGTTGTACGGTTGTTCTACCGCCAAACACTGAAGATGATAGAATGCGGCGGTTTCGACATTATAGGCCATTTCGATAAGATTGGTCAGAATGCGGGCTATTTCCGTCAGGGCATCGAGAACGAGCTGTGGTATAAAGCATTGATACTCGAAGTAGTAGATGCCATTTGTGATAGCCATCTGATTGTTGAAATCAATACAAAGTCGCTTGCCGAGCATGGGCGTTTGTTCCCTAATGAGCGCTATTTCGGGCTGTTGAAGCAGCGCGGAGTGCAGGTGATATTTAATTCAGACTCGCACTATCCGGAGCGCATAAATGCCGGACGGATGGAGGCGATAAACATATATAAAAACATATAGATATGCCGGTAAGAGTGCCAAATACGCTTCCTGCGGTCGAAGAACTTAGGGAAGAAAATATATTTGTAATTGACGAGAATCGAGCGTCGACGCAGGACATTCGTCCGCTTCGCATTGCCGTGCTAAATTTGATGCCGATGAAGTTGATGACGGAGACCGACCTGTTGCGGCTGCTCAGCAACTCACCGTTGCAGATTGAGCTTGACTTGGTGTTGCCCGATGACCATCATTGGACGAACACGCCGCGGGAGCACATCGAGGAGTTCTACAAGACGTTCGACGAAATCAAGCAGAATAACTACGACGGATTCATCGTAACCGGTGCGCCGGTTGAGATGGTCAATTTCGAGGATGTCGACTATTGGGAGCAACTTGAGGAAGTTTTCGAATGGTCGAAACGCCACGTAACGTCGACTATCTATATTTGTTGGGCGGCGCTTGCCGGATTGTATCACAACTACGGCATCAAGAAGTATCCGTTGCCACGCAAGTTGTCGGGCGTTTTCCCGCATTACGTTGTGCAAAAGAACAATCCGCTGTTGCGGGGCTTCGACGACGAATTCTACGTTCCGCACAGCCGTCATAGCGAGGCGCGCCGCGCCGACATTATTGCCGAACCGCGGCTGAGTATAATAGCGGAAAGTCCGGTGAGCGGACCATACATAATGATGGCGCGCAACGGGCGTGAAATCTACATCACGGGGCATTCCGAGTATTCGCCGACGACGCTCGACTTTGAATATCATCGCGACCTCGAAAAGGGACTTAATCCGTCTATTCCGAAGAACTACTATCAAGACGACGACCCGACCAAGCCGCCTATGGTTAGGTGGCGAGGCCATGCAAACTTGTTGTTTTCCAACTGGTTGAACTATTTCGTCTATCAAGAAACGCCATATAATTTATCGGACATTCGATGACAACAACACCCCAATCGGTCGAACTCCTTGCGCCGGCGCGCGATTTGGAAACGGCAATGGCAGCCATCGCACATGGTGCCGATGCTGTCTATATGGGAGCTATGCGTTTCGGAGCACGACGGTCTGCAGGTAATTCGGTTGACGACATACGCCGTGCAGTTGAATATGCCCATAAGTATAGCGCAAAGGTATATGCGACGGTCAATACGATAGTCTACGATGACGAGTTAGACGACGTCGGGAAGTTGATTGGCGAGCTATATCATGCGGGAGTTGATGCTCTGATTGTGCAAGATATGGGCATCCTTCGGATGGATATTCCACCAATCCAACTGCATGCGAGCACTCAGTGCGACATTCGCACTGTCGACAAGGCAAAATTCTTGGAGAATGCGGGCTTTTCGCAGTTGGTGCTTGCACGCGAGTTGACTGTTGAAGAGATTCGCACGATACGCGCAGCTGTCGACGTTCCGTTGGAATATTTCGTCCACGGTGCGTTGTGCGTAAGTTATAGTGGCCGCTGCCATGCCAGTTGCGCTCTTACGGGACGTAGTGCCAACCGCGGCGAATGTGCGCAGATTTGCCGATTGCCGTACGATTTGAGCGACGAGCGCGGCGTGGTGGAGCGTGGCAAGCATTTGTTGTCGCTCAAAGACAATAATCAGAGCGACCGCCTTGAGGCATTGCTCGATGCCGGCGTGACGTCGTTTAAAATTGAAGGACGTTTGAAAGACGTTGCCTACGTCAAGAACGTAACAGCCTACTACAGCGAGCGTCTCAACGACATTTGCCGCCGCAATCCGCAGCGCTATTGCCGCAGTTCGTCGGGGCGCTGCAGATATACGTTTGAGCCCGACCCGGCGAAGAGTTTTAACCGCGGTTTTACGCATTATTTCAGTGTGGGACGTACGCCCGAGGGTGAATTGGCGGCTCCGATTTCACCAAAGTCGATAGGCGAACGAGTAGGTACGGTAGTCGCAAGTAAGGGACGAACGGTTGCGGTGCGGAGTGATAAATCGTTTGCCAATGGCGACGGCTTCGTCTATTTCGATGCACAGGAGCTGAAAGGTTTTCGAGCAAATCGCATTGACGGAAACCGCATCGAAACGCTCAACAAACTCACGATAGCGACCGGCACTCCGTTGTATCGCAATTACGACAAGGCGTTTGCCGACGCATTGCTGCACGATTCTTCCGAGCGCCTGATTGACGTTAACATTACGCTGACGGCTACGCCCTGCGGTGTGCGCATCGACATGGAAGACGAGCGCGGCGGTGTTTCGATTCTTCAAGAAACGCCGTTGGAGCCTTCGAAGGTCGACCAGTCGGAACGTCAGCGCAGTGTGTTTGCCAAACTTGGCGGAACGCCCTACAGGCTTGCGCGGTTCGACAATGCGACGACCGGCGGAATCTTTTTGCCGGCGTCATTGCTCAATCAGATGCGGCGAAGTGTCGTAGAGGCATTCGACCGCCAAAAGCGCATCACTTATTCCTACGATTATCGCCGTCAGGAGGACCGAAAGGCTGCATACCCGTCGACGTGCCTGACTTTTGCCGACAACGTGTCGAACCGACTTTCGCAAGCATTTTATCGCGACCATGGCGTGACCACGATAGAGCCCTCAATGGAAACCTCTATGCCGCAAAAAGGTGCAGTAGTGATGACTACGCGTTACTGCATTCGCCGACAACTCGGAGCTTGCTTGAAGACGCCCGGGCGCAAACGCTTGGGACAACACCTGACACTCACGTCCGGCAACGTACGACTCGCCGTGGAGTTCGACTGCTGTCGATGCGAAATGATATTGCGAACGATTAAATCATAACAATAATGGCACTACATAACGATTTCGGGAAAAAAGGCGAGGCGGCTGCGCGCGACGCGCTGCTGCGCAAAGGCTATTTGATACGCGAAACAAATTGGCGGTGTAATAAGTTTGAAATCGACATCGTTGCCGAGAAAGACAATCGGCTGATAATCGTTGAAGTAAAGACACGTTCGCATGAAATCTACGACCTGTCGAAAGTGATAAATGCCAAGAAATGCGCCAACCTCATAAGTGCCGGAAAGGCTTATCAAAAGATGTACAATCTGCCGTTGGAATTGCAGTTCGACATCATTCTGCAAGTGGGCGAAGACGAAGACCATTTCACGACGGAGCATCTTGAAGACGCCATCCATCCGCGACTCCGCACCTATTAGCCTGCATTATTCATACCATTCCTACTGCAAGGGCTATTCCCGGCAAGGTTGTAGAGTTCGATAAGAGTAGTGTTGTCGCAGTCGGTACCGGTTATGCTGCTATCGAGGTGTTTAATGATAGCATCGTCGGCGAGTTCGTTGATAAAGTCAGATTCACCAAGGTCACTGAATCGGTTGAGAAAGTCGCTGATAGTCATCTCGCGGTAGCTTCGTGCAGGCTGGTAGGCAGTCGACTCATCGCCGGTGACGACAGCCGACACCATTCCGGCTTCTTCAAGCTTTTCAAGCACGTTGTTAAGCAAATGCAACGGCAGGTTATAGGAAGTCATCATATCGTGCTTTGTCAGCGGAGCCTGTCCGGCTTCGAAACGCCCGACGATGATGGCAAAGGTGTAGACAGCCAGTTTGTTGTAGTAGCGTTGTGAGATGGCGTCGAGTTTGTTGATGTAGCTGAAACGGAAAATGTTTTGCGCAGAGTAGGTAAGCACCACGCCGGCAATGATAATCACCCAAGTCATGTACATCCAAATCATAAACAACGGTAGGAAAGAAAAACTACCGTAGATTGCATTGTATTTCGTAACATACATCTGACTTCCGACGAAAACCGTTTGAAGAATTCTGAACAAAGTGCCGCAGATAAAGCCGGAAATCAGCGCATAGCGAAACTTTACTTTCGTGTATGGGATGAGCGCGTACATAGCGGCAAAGACCATACAAGTCAGGAAAAACGGAGCCCAATCGAGAATGGTGCGAACCACCGGCGAAAGATATTCAAAGTCTTTGGCGAGCGCCGACTGAACGAAGTTTGACATCATGAGCGAGATGCCGGCAGAACATATCATCAGGATTGGCAACACGATTATTATGGTCGTGTAGTCGGTTAGGATGCGATACCATCCGCGACCCTTTTTGACGCCCCAAACGTGGTTGAATGTCAACTCGATGTTGCGAAGAAGGCTTATCAACGTCCAAAGCAAAAAGAGAATTCCGAAGCCGATAAAAATGCCTCCGGTGGATGATTCGAGGTATTTGTCGACGAATCCCAGCACGGTTTGCAATGCCGAGGTTTGCTGGGGAAATATGCTGAAGATTTCTTCGCGTATAAGGTTTTGGAAGCCGAATCCGCGAGCAATGGCGAGAATCAGTGCTAAAACGGGAACGACGGCAAGTAGAGTGTAGTAGGTCAGCGCACTCGCTCGCGATTGGATGTTTTTGTCTAAATACGACCTGACGGAGAGGTTGGCAGTTTTGATGAGACCAACATACCAGATGTTGCGTCGGTCGTTCCATACGCCGTCGATGCAGTAGTCTATCCACTTGCGAATGCGGCGGCGCAACGTGTCGAGACTCGGTTTTAGCGGTTTCATATAGAGTGTGTATTATGTTATTCAAAAAAAGCAGTGCGACTATAAGCCGGGTTATGTCGCAACACGAAGTTGCGTCCTGTCATTTATCTAATCCCTGTGTTACCACAAGGCTTGAGCAGTCTACCCCCCGACAATGGACGAGCAGCCCTTAAATGCCGGTATACTTGACCTTGCAACCCATAAGACGTGCGGCAGGCTATGTTGCCATAGCCCCCGGTGGGCTCTTACCCCACCTTTTCACCCTTACCACCAAACGGTGGCGGTTGTTTTCTGTCACGCTACTCCACCCTCGCGAATGGCTTCCCGTTAGGAAATATGGCGCTCTGCGTTGCCCGGACTTTCCTCTTGCCGATGCCGACAAGCGACAGGCCACCGCACTGCTTACTGCAAAGGTATAAAAAAATCGACAAACCAAGCACCGTGTTGCCGGTTTTTTGTAAAGTGCATCATACAAAAATGTATAATACAAAAAAGACGACGAGCTCCGGCGGTAGTGTCGAAGCTCGTTGTCGTTTGTTGTTCAATCGTTCGATTGTTGCCTGTGAGAAACGTTCGATTAGTCGCGACCGCCAAAGAAGCGGAGCAGATAAAGGAACAGGTTGATGAAGTCGAGGTATAGGCTGAGTGCGCCGAGAGTCGAAACTTTGCTCAATGCTTCGGGCGTATCGGCATAAGCCACCATGTGCTTGATTTTCTGAGTATCCCAAGCCGTCAAACCGATGAAAATACCTACACCAACGATGCTGATAATCCAGTCGAGTCGGCTGCTTGCCAAGAAGATGTTGACAACGATGCATACAAGCAGTCCGATAAGAGCCATCATCAGGATAGAGCCAAACTTCGAGAGGTCGGATTTGGTGGTGTAGCCGTAGATAGCCATTGCACCGAATACGCCGGCTGTAATCAAGAATGTTTGGAAGATTGACGTGCCTGTATAGACAAGAAAGATTGTCGAAAGGACAACGCCGTTAATGATAGCATAAAGGAAGAATAGCAGGTTTGCAGTCGTTGCGCTCAACTTATTTATTGCTCCCGAAACAGAGAACACGAGCACGATTTCTGCAATCAGCAGACCCCAGTATGCCCATGAATTTTGTAACATGAACATCAGAAACGTGCCGTTTAGCAATACGGCGAAAGATGTAGCAGCCGTAACCAATAGTGCGAGGAACATGCGCATAAACACGCCACGCATAGCCTTAGCCACATTGCCTGCGTAAGCCACATCGGGCTGATAACTAAATTGATTGTAATTTTCCATAATCTAAACTGTTTTGTGTGTTATTGCTAACAAATAGTGTGCCGAAAATGTTTACATACGTTCCGGCACATCGATTCCGAGCATCCAGAAGGCGCGACGCACGGCGTTGCCGACAGCCTCCGACAAGTTGAGGCGGAATGCTCTGACGTTTTGGTCGCTCTCGCGCATTATCTGATAGTCGTGATAGAACTGGTTATACTCTTTAACCAGGTCGTATGCATAGTTCGCAATAAGCGCCGGGCTATAGTTTCGTCCGGCTTCGGCAACGATGTCGGCGAAGTCGGCAAGTCGCTGAATGAGGGCAATTTCCTTGTCGCCGAGCGTGACCTTTTCGGGGTCGAATGTGCGTTCGATGCCGGCTTCTGCGGCTTTGCGGAGCACGGATTGAATGCGCGCGTAGGTGTATTGAATGAACGGACCTGTGTTGCCGTTGAAGTCGATGGATTCTTTCGGGTTGAACGTCATATTCTTGCGCGGGTCAACCTTGAGGATGAAATATTTGAGTGCGCCGAGACCGATGATTTCTGCAATTTTGTCGGCCTCTCCTTGAGGCATGCCATCGAGTTTGCCGAGTTCTTCCGATGTCTTTTTTGCATTATCGACCATTTCGTCCATAAGGTCGTCGGCATCGACAACTGTGCCTTCGCGCGACTTCATTTTGCCTTCCGGGAGTTCTACCATGCCGTAAGAGAAGTGTACCAGGTCTTTACCCCACTTGAATCCGAGGCGGTCGAGAAGTAGCGAAAGAACCTGGAAGTGGTAGTTTTGCTCGTTGCCGACAACGTAAATCATCTTGTCGATGGGATAGTCTTGGTAGCGGAGTTTCGCAGTGCCGATGTCTTGAGTCATATATACGGAAGTACCGTCGGAGCGGAGCAGCAGTTTGTGGTCGAGACCGGCATCGGTCAAGTCTGCCCAAACGGAGCCGTCTTCTTTGCGATACATAATGCCTTTTTCAAGACCTTCCAACACTTTCTCTTTGCCTTCGAGGTAGGTTTCGCTTTCGTAGTAAATCTTGTCGAAATCGACGCCCAAGCGCTTGTAAGTTTCGTCGAAGCCTGCGTAGACCCACGAGTTCATCGTGCGCCAGAGCGAGCGAATCTCTTCGTCGCCGGCTTCCCAGCGGCGCAACATGTCGCGCGCTTGCTGCATCAACGGCGAAGCGGCTTCGGCTTCTTCTTTGGTCATATTCGGATTTTTCTCCATCAGTTCAGCCACTTCGGCTTTGTAATGGCGGTCGAAAGCCACATAGTAGTCGCCGATGAGGTGGTCGCCTTTTTTGCCGACCGATTCCGGAGTGTCGCCGTTGCCCCATTTCTGCCAAGCGAGCATCGACTTGCAGATGTGGATGCCGCGGTCGTTGACGATGTTGGTCTTAACCACCTTGTTGCCGTTGGCTTTGAGAATGCGCGACAGGCTGAATCCGAGCAGATTGTTGCGGATATGACCCAGGTGGAGTGGCTTGTTGGTGTTGGGCGATGAATATTCTATCATCACCAACGGGCTCTCGGGAGTTTCTTCCTTGAAACCATACTCTTTCATCAGGTAGAGGTGAGCGAACACCGTCAGCCAGAACTTCGGTTCTATCGTTATGTTAAGGAAGCCTTTGACAACGTTGTAGGTTTTGACAGCCTCGCAGTGTTCAACGAGGTAATCGCCGATTTCGGTAGCGGTAGCTTCCGGCGACTTCTTTGAGGCTCGCAAAAAAGGAAAAACGACAACGGTCAGGTTGCCTTCGAATTCTTTCTTCGTGGTTTGCGGCACGATTGTATCTGCCGCTACATCTACGCCGTAGAGCGCCTTCAAGGCTTGCGCTGTAGATGCTGAGATGATGTTATCTATCGACATATCTTAATGTATATTGCATTTCAATCTACAAAATTAATACTTTTTTGTCAAACAATCGGCGCTTTGGCGTGTTTATTTGCTTGTCAATCATCTATTGGCGCAAAAAAAGAGCACCGGGGACAGTGCTCTAATGAAAAAACTCTTTTCTTGTTTATCTAATTATCAATTTCGATAAGGTTGCAATTTTTGTCGAATTTCAGTTCGATTCGGGTTGATAGTTCGACTTCGTAACCACGTTTGTCGCGGTCTATTTTGATAATTTTTGCCTCGGGATAGTTGTTCTGCACCAACTTGAGGATTTGTGCGGGCACGATTGCTGCCGGAACTTCCGGTCGGCACTCTACCTCTTTCCACTCGCCGCGACGGTCGAAGTCGACCGAGTTGCCGGACGAGAAGTTAACCTCATAAGTGTTGCCGGTCACTTCTTTGTCGATGGTTACGAGGACGGGCTTTTCGGCGGTGAAATGTTTCTTGACGAAAGCCTGTGCCGCATTGGGCAAGTCTGTCAATTGAGCAGGTCGGTCGTTGCCTGCGCAAGCCGTGAATGCAATCATTACGCTAATTGCGAGCGTTGCGGGGATAGTTAAAAATTTATTTAATGCTTTCATTGTGTTATTGTTTATAGTATAATAACACTCGAAAGCGACGATTTGTTTATCTGCAAATAATTAAATATGGTTAAGGAACGCGCTCTAAAACGGATATCCGATTGCGAGGTTGAAAGCGAGGCTTTTGCGGAACGATTCCATGTTGTAGTATCCGGTTTTCGAGGTTTGATATGGCAGGTGTAGTCCGACGCCGAGGTCGCCGCGTATAACAATCATTCCCATATCGAAGCGCAGTCCGACGCCTGAGCAGAGCGCAAGGTCGCGGAAGAAGTCCGACGAGAGTTTAGCACCCGGGCGTTGCGGGTCGTCGGAGAGTAGCCAGATGTTGCCGGCGTCGACAAACAGGGCGCCTTTAAGCATCGAAATGATGGGGAATCGCCATTCCAAGTTGGCTTCGAAGCGGAACGTACCGGTTTGGTCGTAGTAGCCTGAGCCTGACGATACGGAGTGGTAGCTACCGGGGCCGATGCTACGCACGGCGAATGCTCGCAGTGAGTTTGCACCACCGACGTAGAACATTTCGGTGTAGGGCACTTCCTTGGAGTTGCCGTAGGCGTGTGCCGCGCCGACGAACAGACGTCCGACAAGGCGATTATCCGTGTTGCCTATGCGATGTGAATAGACCGTTTGAACTTGCGCTTTTATAAATTGCGAGAATGGCAAGCCGAAAAGGCGTTTGTCGCTGCCGGCGCCCGTCGCCGCCCAAATTCCCGACAGAACGTTTCCGCCTTCGACAATCGACGTTTGGAGCGTTAGCCGTCGGCGTGCCTCTCGGCGAGGTCCGAAGGTGCGGTCGTAGGTATATGTGTAAGCCATTTTGGCTATGAATTGGTCTCGAAAACTGAGCGCAATGGCTTTGTTTTCTTCCATAGTTTGGTCGAACTGTGGCGTCGTGCTTAGTAGCTTGTTGTAGCTAATGTCGATGGGCGAAAATTGGTTTTTGGAGTATCGCGATGCCATCCATTCGTAGCCGAATCCGGTATTGATTTGCACCATCTTGAAGAAATGAGGGCGATTCATAATGTCGCCGCCAAGGTTGACACGAGTCCAACTAAGTTCTCGGCGCACGGTTTTCAAGAATTTGGGCGCAATCAGTCTGGGGAACGCCAATTCTGCATTCAGTCCGAATTCGTAGGAGTTGAAGTCGCTGCGGTTTTTCCCCGATTCGATTTTTCCGATTTGCCATTCGTATGCGAGGTCGGCTTTGATGGTGAGTCGTTCGGCGCCGCCGAAGAGGTTGCGATGAGCCACGGCAAACGACAAGCCCGGACCGAGATAACTATTTGATTTCGATGCAAGGTTGAGTTCGAGTTGCGTAGTCAAAGGCTTGTCGAAACGGCAGGTTATCCGAGCGTCGAGGGTGTCTGATTTTACGCTGTCGAGCGGTGTGAGGTCGAGCGCAACGGAGTTAAAAATGCCGAGTCGCGACAGGTAGGCTTGGGTGTTTGTGATTTGTCGCATTTTAACGACATCGCCGGTCTTGAAGGTGATGCACGAGGGGATGAGGTCGTGTCGGAGTTTCGCCGGACGCATGCAAACGACGTCGCCGCGTTTTGTATGAATGGTGTCGGGATACCCTTTTTCGTCATTGCGCAAGATGAGAGTCGATATGTTGCCGAAACGATATTTTCGAGTAGCCGGCTCAGTGACGTCGGGGCTGTAGACCAGTCGCAGAGCGATTCCGTCGGAGATTGTCGAATCAGCTTCGAAAGTAAGGAATTCGGGGCGGAAATAGTAGTATCCTTGATTGCGCAATCGGTTTGTTATGCGCGTACGGGCAATCGAGAGTGAGTCGACGCAGAACACTTCGCCGGGACGAATTGCGTTGTCGCGGCGGGCATAAGCGTTGACGAGAGAGTCGAGATGAGAGGTTGAGTCGGGCAGAAGTCGCAGTTCGGTGATGCGCTTGGGTGGGGCAACATTTACGAAATAGTCGACGCGCGCTTTTTTGTGGTTCTTTTTGTTGTAAAGGAGTTCGTACGACGCCGAAGAGCCGAAATAACCGTTTCGGCTGAGCATTTCTTCAACCATCTTCATTCGCAGGTCCGGGCGTACGTCCGACATGAGCACGGGCTGTTCGGAGAATTTGCGGTAAATCCATCCTTTTAGGCCTTTTGCGTCATCTTGCCAGTGGTTGTAAATCCACAATCCGACAGGCATCGGCCAGCGTACGTAGGGCGAATATAGCGAATTGTTGGCGGGCACGTCGATGGTAGATTTAATGTTGTCGACCACACCTGATGGCACTTCGACGGTGTCGGGCACGTTGATTTTGAGGTGTTTCACGCCTGTGTAGAGCACTTCGTCGTCGGCGAGCCGGGAGGTGGTGTGGCACGAAGTCAGGGCTGCACAGAATGCTGTGCAGACAACAACTATCGACAATATGTGTTCTATTCGGGTCATTTTTTGTCAGTATTTAGTGAATCGAGTGTAACGGTTTGGCGGTCGTTCGCAGGCTGTTTGCGGCGCTTGAAAATGCGGAAAATGTCGCGAATCGACGAGATGTTGCGTTTCCAAACCAGACCGCCGCCCATCTCGGTGATTTCGCCTTCGAGGATGCTTTCGTACTCTGTTTTGCGATAGAGTTTGAAGGATGTAGTGCCGGATTTGTTGAGCTTATATTCGAACGAAACGTCTTGGAAGAGGTTTTGCTCGAGATTGTCTTGTGCGGATTCTCCGGTAGAGTAGTTTCCGCCCACGGAGATTACGAATCGGTCGTTAAAACTCTTCGACACGCTGTACGACCAACTTGTCTCGGTCGATTTGTTGTCGCCCGTTGCTGTGTCGTATCGGTCGACGCCAAGGGAGAAGTCGACTCCCGGAACGTTGTTCGAAATCCAGTTGTTGAGCGACTTTTGAAGGAATGAGTATGCCAAATTTTCGGCGGAGAGATTAGAGGCGGTTTTTGTCGATTCGCCGCTATATGAGCCGTAGAGCAGGAGGTTCATGGCTTGCTGCGAGCGTTGTTCGGCGGTCATACCGCTCAACTCGTTGGCAACGGTCATATCGCCTTCGGTGGTCACGTCGAAGGTTATGCCGAGGTTCTTGAGCGAGCCGTCGACCTTGAGGGTTATGTCGAATGGAACCATCCGCGAACTTTCGTTAGATGTAATGTTTGCTTTGACAGTGTTGATGGCTTTGACGTTGATTTGCGGGTTAAGCATATCGCCTGTCCACGACACGTCGGAGCCGTCGACGAAGTCGAACTTCTTCTCGCCAATCATTGGCACGTTGTAGCGCGCCATTCCGTCGGAGAGTACGTAGCGCCCGGTCATGCGGCTGTCGCCTTGGTAAGTCTGGTAGTAGTTGAGCGTGCCTGTGCCGTTGATTTGTACACGGTCTTTGCCGTCGGGCGACAGGTAGACGGCAAACTGTGCGTTCGGTTGGAGAGTTACGGTGGCATTGATGCGCATTGCAAAGGGTTGTTCGGCGACAGTATCGGTAGCTACGGTTTTGCCGTCGTCGGCAAATCGCACAAAGGTGACAACGTTGCTGCTTGCCGATTCCGCCAAGCTCTTGATGTCGGTTTGCATAAGATATGTGACGTTGCTTGCCGAGAGAATTGTCATATAGAGGTTGGCATTAAGGCGATTCGTGTAGCCTTGCAACGAGGCGTCGATATCGGCGTAGCATTTTCCGAACACTTCCGACGTGCCGGTCTTTTTGCCGTCGATGAGTTGCACGTTTTTGCCGCTAATCGTCAAGTCGGTATACATCTTGTTGAATGGTAGCAGGTTGACGCTGCCATCGATTGTTAACGGGTTGCCTCCGGCGCCTTGCAGGTCGAAGCGGTCGAAGCGCAACACGCCGTTGTCGAAAGGTATGGCAACGGTGTCGAGGGTAAATTTTACGCCATACGATTTGAGAGCCACCGTCGACGAATCCAACTGCAAGTACCCGCCGAGTTGCGGATTGTCGAATGTTCCGTCGAATGTAATTCGGCTGTCGAGGTAACCGGTTAGTGCTATGGTGTTTTGCGGGAAGAACGCGTTGGCTACGGCGAGAGGCAGTCGTTGTGCGTCTAACTTCATCTTATAGTAGGTCGTGTTGAGACTGTCGAGCATAACGCCACGAATCGTGCCGACGTTTTTGTCGTCGATGTTCAGCCCGATACGAGCGGCAATGTTGCCCGACTCTTCGACGTAGCCGGCGCGTGCATCAATGCCTATGTCGCCGATACGATACTTGCCACGGCGCAATTCGTCAATGTCGATTTTGCCGTTGCCCCATATGTATTTTTCGTTGTAGTTGAGTTTCATATTTGCATTAATCGTACCGTCGATTTCCGGTGCGAAAGGCGATAGCGACAACCAGTCTTTTATGCGAATACCTGCCATATCGACGTTGACGCCATTATGTTTGCTGTCCTTGCTGTCGGTGATGCTTATGTGGCTTCCGTCGGCTGTCGACGCTTGTAGATTCGCTCGTATCGACTTGTCGGAGAGGTTCATTTCGACAAAGTTGTCGGGATTGATTGTCCATTGCTTTGCGGCAATGGTGGGATTCTCCGGATAGAGGCTGAGTCGCAGCAGCGAATCCTCCATAGTGACTGATGCTCCAACGCTGAATCCGTCGACGCCCAGCCCGTTTTCTTGCGATAGGTATGCCGTGCAGCGGTTGCCCGCAATCGAGCCGCTCATGTTGGCATATTTGAAGAGTTTGGTGTTGTCGAGTGTGTTGCTTGTGCGCATATCCCAGAAGAGGCTGTCGTTGCGCGTGTAGCCGGAGAAACAAATCGAGTCGACGGTCACACCGCCGGAGGTTACGCCGAACGCATCGGCATCGAAGGTTATTTCGTCGTGTTTCGCCATGTCGATAACGAAACTGCTATATTCCAGACCGGAGGCTTTGAGATATTGTGCCATGATGTTGCTTTGTGCGGCTGTGCCTTTGAGGTTGAATCGCGGCATGGCGTTTTTGAGTTCGGCAACGTCTACGCGGCGGCTGTCGATGGCTTGTGTTAAGGTCTCTACGCAGCCGCCAAAGGCGTCGAGCCAAGCCAAAAGTCCGGATGCCGAAGTGAAACTCAGGTCGAGGTCGCCGTTGCGAAGCGCGATGTCGGTATTTTCGGGCGACGAATCGAAGTTGAGGTTAAGTTGGTCGATTTCGAATTCGTCGGAGCCAACGTTGAGGCGTACGTCGCTGAAATCCGTTTTTCCGCTATAACGCTCTTGCGCAACGTCGGCGAGCAAGTCGGCGCTTATCGACAGCCTTCCGCCAAATGGTGTCGGCGTAAGTCCTAACATCATCAAGTCGATGTCGTTGAGGTTGCTTTCCAGTTTTATGTCGTAAACGTCCGGAGCTATCGAGCCGGTGAGCGACAGGTCGAACGCCATGCCGGGACACATCGAGTATGCCATCAATTCGACGTTGCCGTCGGCAATGAGAGCCTCGGCATTGATGTCGTGTAGCGTTTGGTCGGCAACGGCAACCGAGTCGATGCGGCAAGACATTCGTCCGTTCATCGAGTAGAGGTCAAATCCTTTGACGTCGGCTGTCAGCATGCCGGAAACCGCGCCCACGCTGCCGGCGGGCATTATCGAACGCACGTCGAAGTTGGAGAGTCGGATGTCTGCGTTGCTCTTGTCGGCGCGCATATTCCAAGAGCCGTCGGCAACAATCTTGCCACCGTCGGCAGTGCCGCGCAACTTGGCGTTTAGCGTCGATGCCGCATAGCGAGCGTCGGCGGCAAGGCTAATTCTTGGAATGCGTATCGACGCCGGGACTACGCCGAGTCGTCGAGCCACAACGTCGCCTCCGGTCAGCTCTCCGCGAAGATTCAGTTCGGCTGCTAATTTGCGGCTGTCTGTGGGATTGCTCACAGAGCCCGTTGTGCGCAATTTTGCTATCTTGTCGATGGTCAAAGCCAATTCGTTGATGTTTATTTTTCGACTGTTTCCGCTTGCTTTGAGCGACAGTTCCGCCGGAGTGGTCCGCGACACGGCTTGCAGCATCGGTCGCATGTCAGGCATAGCCTTTCCGACCTCTTCGAGCGACACTGACGCCCCTAAAACCACGTCGACCGTCCAATCGTCGAAATCCTGCATATGAGCGTCAAGATTTATGTGCGAGGCAAGTGTCTCGAGTCGTATGTTGTTGAGGTTCAACGTGGTGTCGCTCATTTCAACCATTCCGTTCAGGCTGTACAATTCCAATCCCGACCGCTCGCGTGCGCTGATGTTGGCGATGGGTATCTTGATGATGGAGCCTCGATTGTAGAAGTTGTTGACGGCGACGTTTATGTTGTCGGCATAGATATAATCCATGCACAGACCATCGCGCGGGCGGCTTGAGCGCATACGATATAGAGCGGAAGAGGAGTCGAGTCGCAATGAGTCGGCAACCACGGTCCACAGCATGCCGTCGGTCGCTTCGACGGTGTCGACCGGGCAAAGTCGAGCAAATGCGGCGGCTTGTTCGGGCGTCGGGTAAACGTAGTCGGCGCTTAGCGAATTGATATTAATGCTGCCGACGGATACTTTTCCGACAGCCAAGTTGAGGGCAACTTTGTTGATTTGTGCTCGAGGCAAAACAACGTCGAGCGAGTCGATGGTAGGCATCATTGCCATTTTGTAGTGTACGTCGGCGATGTCGATTCTTGCCACGTCGATAGTCCAACTGCCTGTGCTCTCTGCTTTTTCTTCTTGTTGTTCTTCTTCCGGTGCGTGGCGTCGGTCGATGGCGAGGGCAACGTCGCCGCCGCCCACACTGAGCGATTTGGCTTCGATTTGCCCGGCAATGAGTTTCAGCTTGACGTCGTCAAGCCGGACGTCATCGACCTTGGCTTGCAGCGTTGTGACACTATCGGCTGAAACGGAAGACAGGCGCACACCTTTGCCTTCAAGGTGACGTACCACAACGTCGCCCATCAACAGCGGCAAAATCCTTGCTTCAACTTCTGCACTTGATGCTGCCGCCAGCGTGTCGCCACTCTCGGCAATCGTTACGCCCGAAATCTTCAAAGATAGCGGAAAATTCAGCCGTGCGTCGTCGAAGTCGATTGTCATCATCGTTTCGGCTTCGACACGTTCGATTACCGATGTCAACACAAAACGAAATATCGCAGGCACGTAAAGTAAAGCCGGAAGTAATGCCAAAAGCACTATCACGATGCCTGTGATGCGCACCGCTCGGCGCACGCCGCTCACCGCTTTCGGCTTCGGCTTGCTTTCGCCTTGTTTGGTGGTAGCTTCGGTCGTCATATCGCTAACGTTTTGTGAGATGAGAAATTATTGCACCTATAGCAGCACCTGCCACATCTGCTACAAAATCGAGCACGTCGGCACTCCGACTGAGTTGCATAGTTCCTTGAAGGACCTCAATCAAGCCTCCGTAGGCAGTGGCAAGAGCGAATGCCGCAACAGCCGCAACTAATAATCTGCGTCGGCTTATGTCGCGGTTGAGACACCACGCCAAAACGAGAAACATCAGCCCGTGAACCACCTTGTCGGCGCCGTCAAACAGCGGCATCGGCGGCTCGGGTAACGGCGACGGCACCAGCGTAAGATATGCTATTGCGGCAATCACCACCAGGCTCATCAGCCATCGCGGAACTCCGGACATTATCGTTTTGCTCTCTTTCATATTGCTAAATTAGTGCAATTAAGGGGAAAAACCAAATGAAACCGCCCTTTCATTTGCAAATTAGCCGAGAATTGTATAACTTCGCCGATTATTAAGCCCAAAATTGAATTATATATGAATGAGAATCAAACCCCTGAGGAATACCGTGATATTTGTCCGTTTACTGATGATGAATTTGCCGGCAAGATGGCAAAGATGGTCGAAGAGCCGGGATTTAAGCACGCCATTTTGTGGGTGATGCCCGACGTCGACTATGATGCATTTTGCGCTCAATTGCTTGCCATCAGAGGTAAAGAAGAATTCCAAAATAAGGTGATGCGTCCGTTCTTGGAAATGCTTTCGGCAAAAACCACCAAAGGAATCAGCGCCGGCGGTATCGATAATATCTCCTACTCTCAAGCCTATACGATGATAACCAACCACCGCGACATCGTGCTCGACGCCTCGCTGCTCAACTTGTCACTCTTGCGCGCCGGAAAACGTACTACCGAGGTGGCTATCGGCGACAATCTGCTCATTTACGATTGGATTACCAACTTGGTGCGACTCAACAAGAGCATCGTGGTGCACCGCAGCGTCGGTATGAAACACGCTCTCGAGGCTGCTCAGCAACTGTCAGGCTACATCCGCTTTGCAGTTACCGAGAAGAAAGAGTCAGTATGGATTGCACAACGTGAAGGTCGTTCAAAAGACAGTAGCGACCTAACTCAGGAGAGCCTTGTCAAAATGTTGTCGATTGGCGGTCCGAACGATACGCTTAGCAACATTCTCGACCTTAATATAATGCCCGTGGCAATTAGTTATGAGCTTGACCCGAACGACTATCTCAAGGCTCGCGAGTTTTTGCTCAAGAAGAAAGACCCGTCGTTCAAGAAAACACAGCGCGACGACTTGTTCAGCATGGAAACCGGTCTGCTCCAAAACAAAGGGCATGTTCATTTTGAATTTACCGAATGTATCAATCCTGAAATTGAGAGACTTGCCGGACTCGAGCGCCACGAACAGCTCCTCGGCGTTTGTGAAGCCATCGACCGCCACATTCATGCCAACTACCACTTATATCCGTGCAACTATATTGCCTACGACCAACGTATGGGAACCGACGAAATGCGTAGCCGATACACCGACGACGACCTTCGCAGCTTTAACGAATACCTCGACGGACAACTTGCCAAGGTGCAGAAGGAAGTCGATTTTACGTTGGCTGACGACGATTACAAGTATATGCGCGACATGATGCTCGTGATGTACTCGAATCCTGTTGTCAATAAACGCAAATTGGTAGAGGTTTAATGAACGTCTTTGCGCTTGTCGTTATCTTATTGATTCTCGCTGCTTTTGCCGTCGATAAGTACGTGCATAAGCAGCTTGAAAAGCGGCAGTTGCGGAGGTGTTCGCTTGTCTACATTCTGGCAAGTTATGCTGTCTATTTGGCTCTGATGCTTGCTGTTGTATATACACAAATGCGTGCAGACATTTCGCAAGTTGTGTTGGGGTGGGTATTTGCCGTGGCGCTTGCCGTCTTGCTGTCGAAATTTGCATATGGCATAGCGTTGGTACTATCGTTAGTACCGAAAATTTGGCGCGGAGCTTCGTGGAGTTTTGTACGGCGCGTAGGTGCAGTTATTGGTTTTGCCGTTTTAGGCTATTTTGTCTACAGCGCAGTTGTTACTACTCGTCGTGTCGAAGTAGTCGACGTTGAATTCGTCTCAGAGCGCATTCCAGCGAAGTTTGACGGCTACCGCATTGTCCAGTTCAGCGATATGCATGCCGGCATGTTTGCTCGGTCGGGCGGATTTGTCGACCTTCTTGTCGACTCAATAAATGCACAGCATCCCGATTTGATTGCCTTTACCGGCGATATCGTTAACTTACGCACCGCCGAATTATATCCATTTCTAAAGACACTCAGACGACTGCATGCTCGCGACGGTGTTGTTGCCGTTACCGGAAATCACGACTATGGCGACTATGCTCGTTGGGAAACCGAGCAGGAGCGTGTGCAGAGTTTTGACGAATTGATGACTCTTATGACAGATTCGCTCGGTTGGCAAGTGCTTAACAACCGCAGCATTGCTCTTCGTCGGCAAAACGACAGCATTGACATCGTCGGAGTCGAAAACTGGGGCGAGCCTCCTTTTAAGCAATACGGCGACCTCGATGCCGCTTTGGCTAACGTGTGCGACACGACCTACACAATCTTGTTGAGCCACAATCCGCGACATTGGGATTGCGAAGTTGCGGGCAAAACAAATGTCGACCTCACCTTGTCGGGGCATACGCACGCCATGCAAACCCGTTTCGGCAACTTTTCGCCGTCCGCTTGGCGTTACGAGCATTGGGCGGGCGCTACGAGCATTGGCAATCAGTGGTTATACGTTAACATCGGTTGCGGCGAAGTTGGTATCCCCATTCGTTTCGGAGCAACGCCCGAAATAACACTAATCACTTTGAAATCAAAGCAATGACAGATTTTGCATTAGCATATACAATCACTCAAACAGGCATCAGCCAGCATCAAGTCAATGCCACAATACGCTTGCTTGACGACGGTGCAACGATTCCGTTCATCAGCCGTTACCGCAAGGAAGTGACCGGCAGTCTCGACGAGGTGCAGATTCATTCTATTGCCTTGGCTTACGAAAAAGCCGGCGAAATAGAGCAACGCAAGCTCTTTATCATCAGCGCAATCGAGCAACAAGGCAAACTCACCGACGAACTTGTCGACAGGCTTAACAATTGCCAAAGTCTTAACGAACTCGAAGACATCTACATGCCCTACAAGCCGCGGCGACGCACGCGTGCCGAAGTGGCGCGCCGCAACGGACTTGAACCGTTGGCAAAGATTATTATGTCGCAGCGTCGTGATGCGGTTTCCGACCTGGCTCGCCGATACGTCAACGACGAAGTTGCCGACGCCGATGCCGCCATTGCCGGTGCGCGTGACATCATCGCCGAGTGGGTTTCAGAAGATTCTACTGTCAGAGAGCGAGTTCGCAATGCCTTCGAGCGCGGTGCCGTCATCACTTGTCGTCCCGTCAAGGGCAAAGAAGATGCCGCAGCCAATTATCGTAACTATTTCGACTATTCGTCGCCGTTGCGCCGTTGCGGCTCGCATCGCATTCTGGCAATGCGTCGCGGCGAAAAAGAAGGTCTCTTGCAAGTTAGTATCGACATCGACCGCGAACCGGTCTTGGAGCGCCTCCGCCGTCGGTTTATCCGCTCAACCGGCGAATGTGCCGACATTATTGACGATGCCATCACCGACAGCTATCGTCGTCTCATAAAACCTTCGATAGAAAACGAATTTGCCGCTTCGAGCAAAGACGCCGCAGACGAAGTTGCCATAAACCTTTTTGCCGACAACGCACGACAATTGCTCTTTGCACCGCCGTTGCCCGGAAAACGCATATTGGCAATCGACCCGGGATTTCGTACGGGCTGCAAGGTGGTGTGTCTCGACGGTCAGGGCAATTTGCTCGCCAACGATACAATTTATCCTACTGAGCCGCGCAATGACATCGAAGGCGCTACGCGAAAGGTTGCACACCTTGTCGACGCATACAAAATCGATGCAATAGCCCTTGGTAACGGCACTGCGAGCCGTGAAACCAAGCAATTTCTCAGCGGTGTTCGCTTTTCGCGTCCGGTAGAAATATTTTTGGTCAGCGAAGACGGCGCTTCTATTTATTCGGCTTCGGCTGTCGCTCGCGAAGAGTTTCCCGACAAAGACGTTACGGTGCGTGGCGCCGTGTCGATAGGTCGTCGCTTGCTCGACCCGCTCGCCGAACTCGTCAAAATCGACCCCAAATCGATTGGTGTAGGGCAGTATCAGTATGACGTCGACCAGGCGAAACTGCGACGTGCGTTGGATTTCACCGTGGCGAGTTGCGTCAACAGCGTCGGCGTTAATCTTAATACGGCTTCGAAGCAGTTGCTTACCTACGTTTCCGGTTTGGGCCCGCAACTGGCGAAAAATATTGTTGAATATCGTGCCGTGCACGGCGACTTCACCTCGCGCAGCCAATTGCTCGACGTGCCGCGTCTCGGCGCGAAAGCCTATGAGCAGTCGGCGGGATTTCTTCGCATTCCCGGCGCAAAAAATCCGCTCGACAATACGGCTGTTCATCCCGAAAACTACCAAATCGTGCGCCGTATGGCTGACGACTGCCGTTGCTCGGTCGATGCTCTGATTGCCGACAGCAGCATCCGTCGTTCCATCGACATTCGCAAATACGTTTCGGGTAAAGTCGGAATGCCGACACTCACCGACATTATGGCAGAACTCGACCGACCTGGGCGTGACCCTCGTCAAACGGCTTCTACTTTTAAGTTCGACGACAGCATTCACTCGTTTGACGACCTCAAAATCGGTATGCAACTCGACGGCATTGTCACCAATATCACACAGTTTGGCTGCTTCGTCGACATCGGTATTAAAGAGAACGGTCTTGTCCACATTTCCGAACTCTCCGACACCTATGTTGCATCGCCGTCGGACGTGGTTAAGATTCATCAGCACGTCCGCGTGATGGTTAAAGAAATCGACGTCGAGCGCCGAAGAATCGCTCTAACAATGAAAGGCATCGGATGATGAATACCTACGTCTTATCGATTGGAAGTAATGCTGTCGACAAGGCGGAACGTCTTGCATTCGGCTTCGACGAACTGCGCTCGCGGCTCGTCGTCGTTGCCCGCTCGGAGGCTTATGTCACTCCGGCGCTGAACGGTCGCGACGCCGACTATCTCAATGCCGTCGCTGTGGTTCAAGCCGACATCGACTTCGACAGCCTGAACGTTTTGCTCAAGCAGATAGAAACTCTCGGCGGCAGGACGCCGCAGAGCAAAATGTCGGGTGTCATTCCTTTAGACCTCGACATTGTCATTGCCCTCGGAAATGTCGTTCGTCCCGGCGACTTCGACCGTCAATACTTTCAAATAGGGTGGAATCAAATCAAAAGAATATGGCAAAACATCAACGACTCCGACCGTTAGGCATTCTCGCACTGTTGGCGGCGATTGCCTACGTCATTGCTCCGTACGATTGCGACACTGCGTGGTACGGATTTATCGACGACTTCTTCGTCTTTCTCGGCGGCTACACATTCTTTATGTCGACACGTCAAGTTGCGGAAAAGCCGAAACAAATGCTCCGGCTCATTGCCGCCGTAACGTTTATCGTCGGCATGCTCTCGCTTATCGCTCTGATAGTTCTTTGTTGAAATTGTAATTCTTGTAATGTCAACGAGTTAGTCGACTCTGTTTGACGTTAATTCACAAAAAAAGACTGCGCCTCGAGTTGAGGAGCAGTCTTTGAAGTTTTATCGAATCGGGTCGATTATTTTTCGCCCTTTTCCATCTTTTGCTTAAGTTCGGCAAGTGCAGAGATGTCACCGAGAGTAGTTTTCTCGATTTGGTTGTTGATAGCCGGAGCATCTTCTTGTTTTGCCTTCTTAGCAGCCTTCTTAGCTTCAGCCTTTTCAGCCTTAGCCTCATCTTCGAAAATGCGGCTGTGCGAAAGGATGATGCGTTTCGAATCTTTGTTGAATTCGATAACCTTGAAGTCGAGCTTTTCGTCGATTTGAGCTTGAGAGCCGTCTTCTTTAACGAGGTGTTTCGGAGTAGCGAAACCTTCAACGCCATAAGGAAGAGCAATAACAGCGCCCTTGTCGAGCATTTCAACGATAGTACCTTCGTGGATGCTGCCAACAGTGAATACTGTTTCGAATACGTCCCAAGGATTCTCTTCGAGTTGCTTGTGGCCGAGGCTCAAGCGGCGGTTTTCTTTGTCGATTTCGAGAACTTGAACATCGATGTCAGCACCGATTTGCGTGAATTCGCTCGGGTGTTTGATTTTCTTAGTCCAAGAGAGGTCGGAGATGTGGATAAGACCGTCTACGCCTTCTTCGAGTTCTACGAATACGCCGAAGTTGGTGAAGTTACGCACCTTTGCAGTGTGTTTCGAACCAACAGGATATTTCTCTTCGATGTTGCCCCATGGGTCGTCTTTGAGTTGCTTGATGCCAAGCGACATCTTGCGTTCGTTGCGGTCGAGAGTAAGGATAACAGCTTCAACTTCGTCGCCAACTTTCAAGAATTCTTGAGCTGAACGGAGGTGTTGCGACCACGACATTTCTGATACGTGGATAAGTCCTTCTACGCCCGGTGCAATTTCAACGAATGCGCCGTAGTCAGCCATAACAACAACTTTACCTTTAACTTTGTCGCCAACTTTGAGGTTGGGGTCCAAAGCATCCCAAGGATGGGGAAGGAGTTGCTTCAAGCCGAGAGCGATGCGCTTCTTCTCGTCGTCGAAGTCGAGGATAACAACGTTGAGTTTTTGGTCGAGTTGAACAACTTCGTTCGGGTCGTTAACTCTACCCCAAGAGAGGTCGGTGATGTGGATAAGACCGTCTACGCCGCCGAGGTCGATAAACACACCGTAAGAGGTGATGTTCTTAACAGTACCTTCGAGCACTTGACCTTTCTCAAGCTTGGCAATGATGTCTTTCTTTTGTTGCTCGAGCTCTGCTTCGATGAGAGCTTTGTGCGATACGACTACGTTCTTGTATTCTTGGTTGATCTTCACGACCTTGAACTCCATAGTCTTGCCTACGAATACGTCATAGTCGCGAATTTGTTTAACGTCGATTTGTGAACCCGGCAAGAATGCTTCGATGCCGAATACATCGACAATCATACCGCCCTTAGTGCGGCACTTGATGTAACCCTTGATGATTTCGTCATTGTCAAGAGCTTCGTTGACGCGGTCCCAGCTGCGTGCCATGCGCGCCTTCTTGTGTGAAAGGATTAATTGACCTTTCTTGTCCTCCTGATTTTCGATGTAAACTTCTACGCTGTCACCGATTTTCAGTTCAGGATTGTAACGGAATTCACTCATTGGAATGATACCGTCTGATTTGTAACCGATGTTAACAACAACCTCGCGCTTGTTAATCGAGATTACTGTACCGTCGATAACTTCTTTGTCTTTGATTGAGTTCAAAGAATCTTCGTAGGTCTTTACCAAAACGTCATGGCTTTGGCCTTCTACGTCTTGACCGTTCTCGTATGAATCCCAGTCAAAGTCTTCGATTGGTGAATTTTTTAATTCGCTCATTTAATAAAATTGTTAATACTAAAGTTAATTAATTGTTAGACATTATATTGCTATATAGTCGGCTGCAAAGGTAATAACATTTTTGATTCCTTACAATTTTTTTCTCAACTTTCTGACTTTAAGTGCTATAAATATAGCTTTTGCAGGGAATCCTTGGTTTCGAAAACTAAAAATATAGCCGATTTATTTAATTTTTAACTTTCGGGCGGCTTTCAGGCACTTTTTGCGGTCGGCATCGGTAAACTCGGGATGGCGAAAAGTGCCGCCTTTCTGCACCGTTGCCACTATCTTGAAACCACTCCATCCCAGGATTTCTTTCAATGCCCTCACCACACCGCGTGTCTGATTCATAATGATGTTGAACGGCCACATCGTGCTGCTCGACGTAACGATAACAGCCTTCTTGCCCTTATGAAGCGCCACCGGCACAGCCATACTGTTTTCGCCCATCATGCCGTACACAATGCGGTCGAAAAGCAATTTCAGTGTGCCGGGGATGTTGCCCCAA